>CAZGKQ010000107.1:0-2599 GCA_964526125.1 uncultured Faecalibacterium sp. | reverse complement strand
AAAAAACACTCCGCGTGCTGGAATTTACCCGAATCCGGGAACGGCTGGCGGAAAAGGCCATGACCGACATGGGGCGTGAACGCTGCCTGGCGCTTGTGCCGTCCAGCGACATGGCGCAGATTGTCCAGATGCAGGCGGAAACGGAGGAGGCCACCGTCATCCTGCAATATGTGGGTGCGTCGCCGCTGATTCCGTTTTCGGACGTGCGCGCCAGCCTGTCGCTGACGGAAAAGGGCGCGACGCTCTCCCCAAAGGCACTGCTGGAAATTGCGGCGCTGATGCAGTCCGCCCGGACAGCCCGGAAGGCGCTGGACACCGAGCGCGACAACACGCCGATTTTGAAGGCGCTGGCGCAGCGCCTGTCCACCCTGCGCAACATTGAGCAGGACATTACCAACGCGATTCTGTCCGAGGATGAAATTGCCGACCGCGCCTCCAATGAGCTGATGAACATTCGTCGCCATCTGCGCGGTGCCAATGAGCGCATCAAGGACAAGTTGAACCAGATGATTCGCAGCAGCGCGTTTCAGAAATATTTGCAGGATCCCATCATTACCGTGCGCAACGACCGCTACTGTCTGCCGGTGAAGGCCGAATACCGCGGCAGCGTGCCGGGGCTGGTGCATGACCAGTCTTCCTCCGGCGCGACGCTCTTCATTGAGCCGATGGCGGCGGTGGAAATGGGCAACGAGCTGAAAACGTGGGCGGCAAAGGAAAAGCAGGAGATTGAGCGCATTCTGGCCGCGCTGTCGGCGGAGATTGCGCCGTATGCGCAGGAGCTGCGCGATACGGTAGAAACGCTCTCCGAGCTGGATTTCATCTTCGCCAAGGGCATGCTGTCCCGGGAGATGAACGCGGTCGCGCCCAAGCTGAATCAGCAGGGGTATATCAACATCATCCGTGGCCGCCATCCCATGATTGACCGGGAGAAGGTGGTTCCCTCCAACCTGTGGATGGGCAAAGACTTCACCTCCCTGATCATCACCGGCCCCAACACGGGCGGCAAAACCGTGACGCTCAAAACTGTGGGGCTGCTGACGCTCATGGCGCAGGCCGGTTTGCAGATTCCGGCTGATCTGGGCACGGAGATGGCCGTGTTCCAGCAGGTGTTTGCCGATATTGGCGATGAGCAGTCCATTGAGCAGAGCCTGTCGACTTTCTCCGGCCATATGACGACGATTGTCTCCATCATGCATGAGGTCACGCCGGATGATCTGGTGCTCTTTGACGAGCTGGGTGCCGGGACGGATCCCACCGAGGGCGCGGCGCTGGCACAGGCCATTTTGCAGCGGCTGCTGAACATCCGCGTGCGCACGCTGGCCACCACGCATTACAGCGAATTGAAGGCCTTCGCGCTCTCCACCAGAGGGGTGGAAAACGCCTCCGTGGAGTTTGATGTGGAGACGCTGCGCCCCACTTATCGCCTGTCCATCGGCGTGCCGGGCAAGTCCAACGCGTTTGAAATCAGCCGCCGTCTGGGGCTGCCGGAAAATCTGATTGACGATGCGAAAAAGCTGCTTTCCAGCGATTCCGTCCGCTTTGAGGATGTGATTGCCAACGCGGAGTATCACCGGCAGGTGGCCGAGCGTGAGCGCGAAATCGCCCGTCAGGCCAGCGCGGAAACCGTGCGCCTGCGCGATGAGGCCGAAAAGCTGCGCAAGCAGATGGAGGATCAGCGCGAAAACACCATGAAGAAGGCCAAAGCCGATGCGCGCCGCCTGATGGAGCAGACGCGCCGCGAGGCCGACAGCCTGATTGCCGACCTGAAGCGCATGAAGAAGGAGCAGCAAAGCCCGGACAATCAGGTGAATGAAATTCGTCGGCGGATTGAGAAGAACGTCGATTCCCTCTCCGAAGGGCTTTTGCAGAAGGTGGATACCAGTCTGCCGCCCCAGAAGGTGCAAAAGGGCGACATGGTGGACATCCTGACCATCGGCAGCCAGGGCACCGTGCTTGCACCGGCCAACGCCAAAGGCGAGGTGGAGGTACAGGCTGGCATCCTGAAGCTGAAGGTGAACATCTCCCAGCTGCGGCTGATCAAGCCTGATAAGCAGCAGAAGAAGAACGTCACCAGCGTCCACATGAAAACCGGCGCGATGGAGCGCACCGTGCGCATGGAATGCGATGTGCGCGGCATGACGCTGGACGAAGCGCTGATGACGGTGGATCAGTATCTGGATCAGGCGATTCTGGCCGGGATGGGCGAGGTGAGCATCATTCACGGCAAGGGCACGGGCGTGCTGCGCGCCGGGATTCAGCAGCATCTGCGCCACCACATGCATGTAGCCAGCTGCCGCCTGGGCGTTTACGGCGAGGGCGAAAGCGGCGTGACCATCGTGATGCTGAAATAAGGGAAAGGAGCCAGTCGGATGAAGGAAAGGCCATATATTCTGGTCGTCGATGACGATCCCAACATTGCGCATCTTGAGCAGCTGTATCTGGAAAAGGCAGGCTATGAAGTGAAAACGGTGGGGCGTGGCGATGAGGCCATGACGGAATTCCGCCGTATGCCTACTGACCTGATTCTGCTGGCCGTGCTGATGCCGGGCCTGGATGGCTGGCAGGTGGTCCCGGCCATCCGCAAACCCTCGACCATCCC
>CAZGKQ010000106.1:3021-5889 GCA_964526125.1 uncultured Faecalibacterium sp. | reverse complement strand
CGTTCGTCCTGAGCCAGGATCAAACTCTTTCGTTTAATCCTTTTATCTCTTCGTCGGTTTTGACCGACGCAAGATTCACTCATTCGGAATTACTGTCTTTGTTTGCGTTGTTTGTTCTGTATCGTTTTCAAGGTTCAGCGCTCGCTTCCGTGCCGTTTGCGCGGCGCAATCAGCAAGCTCATTCATAATATCACGATTTCTGTTTTTCGTCAAGCGGTTTTTAGAAAGTTTTTTGAGTTTTTTTCGATGTTTTTGGTTTTACGAACATTAACTTCATTAACACAAGGAAACATTCCGGAGAAAGACCAATTTTCTTCACTCCGGAACAATTATCATTCGCCTGTTTTCTGTCCGGCATCAAGGATTTCTTCCACAATCGCGCCGCCAAGGCATCTCTCCCCATCATAGAAAACCGCACTCTGTCCCGGCGTGACCGCCCGTTGAGGCGTAAGCGAGTGTATCAAAAGCTTTTCGCCCTCGCGGCGCACCTCCACCGGCTGATCTCCCTGCCGATAGCGGAATTTGCAACCGCAGCGCAGTGTTTCACCCGAGCGCAGTGGATTTTCCCCAATCCATGTTGGCTCCACGCCAACGCAAAGCGTCGAATAAAGCATCGGGTGGTCTTCCCCCTGCGCCACCAGCAGCCGGTTTTTCTCCAAATCCTTGCCAATCACAAACCAGCTTCTTCCGTCGCCGCAGCCACCGATGCCCAGCCCACGCCGTTGACCCAGCGTATAATACATCAGGCCATCATGCCGGCCAACCACTTTCCCGTCCGGCGCAACCATATCCCCCGGTTGTGCCGGCAGATAGGTGGACAGAAACTGCCGGAAATTCCGCTCGCCAATAAAACAAACGCCTGTCGAATCCTTCTTTTTGCTGACAGGAAGGCCATTTTCCTCCGCAATCGCGCGCACCTGCGCCTTTGTCATGCCGCCGACAGGGAAAATCGCCTTTTTCAGCTGTTCCCGGTGCAGCATATACAGAAAATAACTCTGATCCTTGTTGCCATCCGCGCCGCGCAGCAAATCGCCAGCCTCGTTGGTGCGCACAAAGTGCCCCGTCGCCATTTTTGAGGCACCAAGCTGCATCGCGAAATCCAGAAACGCCTTAAATTTGATTTCCCGGTTGCATAGCACGTCCGGATTCGGCGTGCGTCCGGCGCGGTACTCCTTCAAAAAATACTGGAAGACGCGATCCCAATATTCACGCGAAAAATTCACGGCATAATAAGGAATGCCGATCATTTCGCAGACTTCGCGCACGTCGTTCCAGTCATTTTCTGCGGTGCAAACGCCCGTTTCGTCCGTTTCTTCCCAGTTTTTCATGAATACGCCAACCACATCATAACCCTGCTGCTTGAGCAGCAAAGCCGCCACAGACGAATCCACGCCGCCGGACATGCCGACCACAATTCGCTCGCTCACCCTTCCACCTCCATTAACCGTGCCAGTACGCCCTGCGCAATTTCCCGGCTGATTGCCTCCGGCGATTGCGCCGCATCCACCACCAGAAAGCGTTCCGGCTCCCGACGGATCAGCTCATGATATGCCGCTTCCGTCCGCTGGTGGAATTCATCCGCCGCCTGTTCCATGCGGTCGAGTTTCGTGCTGGCCGCCCGGCGACGCATGGCCTCCTGCCGGTTGATTTCCAGATACACCGTCAGCATCGGCATCGTTCCATCCGTCGCGTGCCGGTTGATTTCCTGCACTGTATCCACGCCAAGCTTCCGTCCGCCCCCCTGATACGCCACGGAGGAATCCAGGAACCGGTCGCAGAGCAACACTTTCCCCTCGGCCAGCGCCGGACGAATCACCTGCCGCACATGCTGTGCACGCGCCGCCGCATATAGCAGTGCTTCCGTCGTATCGTCCATTTCCCGATTTTCCGGGTCAAGCAGCAGCTCACGGATTTTTTCGCTGATTTTGCAACCGCCCGGTTCGCGGCTGCGCTGCACCTCAAATCCGTAGCGATCCAACGTGTCGGTCAGCGCATTCATTTGCGTTGTCTTGCCGCTGCCATCCATGCCTTCCATGGACAGGAAAACGCCCGGTATCATCGGCTGCTCCGGAAAAAGTGTCTCCACAAGATTCTGCACCGTCGCGCAGTACACATCACAGCCACTCTCTTCCAGCTCCTGACGACTGCCGTAGCCATACCCTGCGCCAATGGTGCCAATGCCGACCTTTTTGCCGCCTTCCATGTCAAATTTCCGGTCACCAACCATCCAGGCCGTTTCATAATGCTCCGGAAGTGCCTGACGAATCAGCTGTTCCTTGTCCGCGCCGCGCCCATCCACTGGTCCCACAATCCGGTCAATCCATTTGGACAGGCCAAAATGCGCCAAAATTCGTTCAGCGGAACGCTGGGGCTTGCCTGTTGCCACGCCAATGTACCATCCATCCTGACGCAGCATTTGGAGTAAACGGCGAATTCCCGGGTAGACCCGGTTTTCAAACAGACCTGTCACTTCATACCGCTCGCGATAAGCCGCAACGCCAGCAGTCGCTTCTTTCTCGCTCATTCCCATGTACGTCATGAAGGAATAAGCCAGCGGCGGACCAATAAATTTCCGCAACGTAGCCGCATCCGGTTCCGGAAAGCCCAGCTTTTCCGACGCATAGCGAACACAGTTCCAGATACCCTCTTCCGACTGCGTCAGCGTTCCATCCAGATCGAAAATCACACATTTACACACCGCAGCTTCTCTCCTTCCACACCAAAGCGCTCCTGCGCAGCGGCCAACTTCAGGCGTTCAACAGTTTCCTCCGTTACCTTTTCACCGGGACACACCAGCGGAATCCCCGGCGGATATAAACCTGCCGCCGTCGCCGCTATTTCCCCAACCGCCTTTGTCAGCGGCACCAG
>CAZGKQ010000106.1:0-2921 GCA_964526125.1 uncultured Faecalibacterium sp. | reverse complement strand
ACAGGCAGTTGTCGCCAGCCATCATGCGCATCCTGATAGGGAGTCTGCCCTATTTCCTTCCGCAGCTCTTCGATGGCCAGCTCCACCCGTCGCATTCGTTCAGCGCCCACCTCGTTCATCCAGGCGCGGCTGTCGTCAATCGACATCATCAGCAGAAAAGACGGCGACGAGGTCTGTTCCCTTCGCAGCAGCGTCCATGCGCGTGCTTCCTGCGCCGCATCTGCCAGATGCAGCACCGCACTGCCCGTCAAGCCCGGCAGGGTTTTGTGGACGGACTGTACCCACGCATCCGCCCCCAGCGCTCCGCTGGATGTCATGGTCTCATGCCACGGAAAGTGCGCACCATGCGCTTCATCCACCACGATTTTTGTGCCCTGCGCATGCGCCTGATGCACCACGCGCTGAAAATCCAGTGTCGTCATGGCACCTCCGTAATAATCCGGGCGAACCAGCAGCATTGCCTTCGCTTCCGGATGTTCCTGCAACACGCGCAGCGCTTCTTCCGACTGCACATAGGCATAGCCATCCGGCGTACAGGCCACCGGCAGCCACACCACGCGCATTCCACCCAGCACACACGCCTGCACCGCCGAAAGATGGGCATTGCGCGGCAGAATCACCGTTTCGCCCTCTTTCGCCCACAATTGCAGCATTACATGAATGCCCGATGTTGATCCATTGTGCAGGAAAAGCGTTCTGGCCGCACCAGCCGCCGCCGCATAGGCCTCCATCGCCTGCCGCAGCGCACGCTCCGCCTCGTAAAGATCATCCGTCTCTGGCAATTCCGTCGTGTCCAGCGCGAACAGATCCTGCACGCCGTAGGGGGATTTTCCCTTGTGCCCCGGCATGTGGCCGCTGAAGCGTGCCGAAGCCGCCCTGAGCATCTCATACACTGGCCGACTCGTTTCCGGCTTCTGCTGATTTTCCATGCGTCGACGCGCTCCTTTCCACCTTTCCTTCTGTGGGAAGCCTTGATTGCCCCCTGTTCAGTATACCAGAAAACTTGTCCTGTGACAACGGGCAAACGCAGTCTGTTCCCCTGTGCGTTTCCGCCTTTCGGGGAGGTTTTCCCCTCTTTTTCGCGCCATCGCTACCTTTGCCGGTTGCCGAAATTTATTTGTCTGTTCCCCTTGCAAAAAACGCTTTTCGTGATATAATATCAAGCGTCGCAACTACATCTTGTGATTTTTCGGTGTATTTCCGCCGTGTAACCACAAGATTTAGAATTTCCTGTTTCCATATCCATCTGCAACCACTGTTCGCATCAGCAGACGGGCGAATCATCCACGCGCGGCTGCTTTACGATTGTTTGAAGATTCGAAGGAGGAATTGCCCTTATGTGCTGCATTGTCAACGTGAAGAACGGAACGCTTCCCCAGGCAGAAATTGATGCCTATGTCGATCATGTGCGCCGGAAGTACAACCGTGAGCCTCTGAATATGGAAATCTCCCTCGATGGCGACGAAGTGGAGCTGTCCTACGACTTCGGCACCGTTCCGTTCCAGCGGATTCGCCGCATCACCGGCTATCTGGTCGGTACGCTTGATCGCTTCAATAACGCCAAGCGCGCCGAGGAGCATGACCGCGTGAAGCACGGTCTGGGAACGCCTGTTGCCGCATCCAGTAGCAAAATTGCGTAAAACTCCTGTCGCCACACCATTCAGCTTTTCCTGCATACACAATCACCCGGCTGGCGGATCTTTCCGTTTCCAGCCGGGTGATTTTTTTTCAGGCTTCCGTCCGTTATTTTATCATGCCGTTTTCGCTGCGCATCTCGTTCATGCACCGGTTCAGCGCATCTTCCCAGCGTGGCATGCGCAGGAAGGTGTCATTCGCACTGCTTTTCAGCCGCACATTGGAGGGATGGTGCAGCCCTACAGCGCCACGATAGCCACTCACCGGCTGAACGCGGCAGCGACTGCCAACCATGCTCAACGCCGCAATCGCCAGCGAGGCCAGGTTGCATTCGCCCTCGTTAATTAGATGATAGACGCCAAATTTGTCCGTCTGAATCAGGTTCGCCATCGCCCTCGCCAGATCCAGCGTGTAAGTCGGACAGGCCATCGTGTCATCCGATAGCGTGATTTTTTGATGATCCGCCGCCGCTTCCAGCACGCTGTGAATCAACCCATCTTCCCCTGCGCCAAACATCACGCCTGCGCGCACAATAAAGAACCGGGTCGTCAGCGCCCGAACAGCTTCCTCCGCCTGCACTTTGGAAAGGCCGTACACATTCGCCGCGCAGGTTTTGTCATTCACATCGTGGACAATGTCCGGTTCTGCGCCGAACACCTCCGAGGTGGATGCCAGCATCACCTTCGCGCCCACCGTCAGCGCCGCACGCACCACATTCAGTGTGCCCAGCGCATTCACATCCATGCAAACCGTCGGCTCCGTCTCCGCCTTAATCAGATCGGTGTAAGCCGCACAATGGATGATCGCATCCGGCTTTTCCGCATGGACGAGCGCATGCACAGCCTCCGCATCCCGAACATCAATCTCCGCCTGATCCACGCCGCATGCCATTACGCGCTTTTCGCGCAGCGCACGCATCAAATCACGTCCCAGTCGCCCCTGCGCACCCGTTACCAAGACCTTCATCGTTTCCACCCTTTCATTTCGGCCATCTTTTTACCAGATATTCAAGCTGATTATATCATTTTTCTGCGAACTTCGCAACTGTCCGGATAAAAGTTTTTCAAAAGTCCATTTATGCTGTCACAAAAATCGCAAAAATCAGTGGAACAGGTACCTTTCCTGCTCCACTGAATCTTTTTAGATATTTTTTCTGCCAAACGCACCGATTTCTTTCTTTAATTATTCTTCCGTCGTCGGCATGGTAATGTCGCGGCCAAAATACTTGATAGAGATTTCGCCCAGTCGTCCTTCTTCACGAAGTTCCGCAATGGCCTGATTGATCG
>CAZGKQ010000105.1:4781-5901 GCA_964526125.1 uncultured Faecalibacterium sp. | reverse complement strand
GGGCGAAAAAGGCCAACACGGAGGTCATGTACGCCGTGAACCTCGGCACGCGCGATGTGCTGGATGCACAGTATGTGGTGGAATACTGCAACCATCCTTCCGGAACTTATTGGAGCGACCTGCGTGTCCAGAACGGCGCGAAGGATCCCTTCGGCATCAAGCTCTGGTGTCTGGGCAACGAAATGGACGGCCCCTGGCAGACCGGCGCGAAGACGGCCTATGAATATGGCCGCAAAGCCAACGAGGCCGCCAAGGTCATGAAGTGGGTGGACAACACCATCGAAACGGTGGCCTGCGGTTCGTCCAGTACGACCATGCCGACCTTCGGCACCTGGGAGCATGAAGTGCTGATGCAGAGCTACGACAACGTGGATTACGTTTCGCTGCACCGCTACTATGGCAATCCCCACAACGACACGCAGGACTTCCTCGCCTCCACGATGGATCTGGACGATTTCATCAAGACCGTTGCGGCGATTTGCGATGCCGTGAAGGGCACGAAGCATTCCAAAAAGACCGTCAACCTCTCGCTGGACGAGTGGAACGTGTGGTATCACTCCAACAATCAGGATCAGCAGCTCTACAAGAACGAGCCGTGGGGAACGGCGCTGCACCTGCTGGAGGACGTGTACAACTTCGAGGATGCGCTGCTGGTCGGCCTGATGCTCATTACCATGCTGCGCAACGCGGATCGCGTGAAGATTGGTTGCCTGGCACAGCTGGTCAACGTGATTGCGCCCATCATGACGCGTGAAATGGGCGGCGCATGGGCGCAGACCATCTTCTATCCGATGATGGATGCCTCCATGTATGGCCGGGGCAAGTCGCTGCTGCCGCAGATTGTCTGCGACAAGCACGACACGAAGCACTTCAACGATGTGCCGACGATGGATGCTGCGGCCACGATGGACGATGAAGGCAATGTGACCATTTTCGCCGTCAACCGCGACCTGACGGAGCCGATGACGCTGAATCTGGATCTGCGCTCCTTTGGCGAGCTGAAGCCGGTGATGCACACGGTGCTGCACCACGACGACATGAAGGCCGAAAACACCGAGGCGCATCCGGACACGGTGAAGCCGGTGATGGTGCCCTGCCCGAAGGCTGGCGAGCCGATTGT
>CAZGKQ010000105.1:0-4681 GCA_964526125.1 uncultured Faecalibacterium sp. | reverse complement strand
GGCGCGCTTTCCTACTATCAGCTGTGGGATGAAACGTATCTGAATTTCCTGACGACCCATTGCAACAGCATTACGGCGACGAACGAAATGAAGGCGTATTCGCTGCTGGATCAGGGCTTGAGCCGCACCAGCGAGGATGGTATGCCGCGCATGAACTACACCAACGCCGACCAGATGGTGGCCTGGGCGCAGGAAAACGGCATCGGCGTGCGCGGTCATGTGCTGGTCTGGGACGCGTACATGACGGAATGGTTCTTCCATGAGGGCTATGATGTGAACAAGCCCATCGCCAGCCGCGAGGTGATGCTCCAGCGCATGGAGAGCTACATCACGCAGGTGGTGACGCACTTTGAGGAGAAATTCCCCGGCGTGGTGTACTGCTGGGACGTGGTGAACGAGGCTGTCGGCGAGGCGGAAGGCACGGAGTACGAGCCGGATGACGAGCGTCACGTTCGCACCAGCCGTGGCGGCGCGATCAACCCCTTCTACGAATATGTGGGCAGCGACTATGTGGAATACGCCTTCTTGTACGCGCGCAACGTGGTGGACAGCCTTGGCGCGGACATCAAGCTGTTCTACAACGATTACAACACCTTCCGCACGGGCAAGTGCAACGCCATTATCGAGCTGACCCGGAGCATCAACAGCTTTGCGAAGGACGAAAACGGCAACGCACGCAAGCTGTGCGATGGCGTGGGCATGCAGGGCTACATCGGCGGCTATGGCCAGCAGGGCGGCTGCATGGATGCCAACGACCTGGGGCTGATCAGCAAGGCCATCAAGGCCTACGCGGCAGAAGGGCTGGAAGTCCACCTGACGGAAATGGCCGTGCGCAACTTTGACGCGGCGAAAACCGAAGCCCATGCGGAATTCTATGTGCGCCTGTTCAAGGTATTCCGCGCGGTGAACAGCGGCGATGTGAAGCCGCTGACGAGCGTTTCCGTCTGGGGCATGTGCGACAATCCCACGGACACGCCGTCTTCTTACACCTACAAGATGAACGGCATTTATAGCGGTCTGCTGGATGAAAACAACCAGCCGAAGGATGTGTTCTGGCAGATTTATGATCTGCTGTGCGAGGAGTAATACTCGGTTGGCGGCTGGTTTTCCCGGAAAACAGAACAAAAAAGCCTGGCCGGTTCTGGTGGACAATCCACTGAGCCGGTCAGGCTTTTTTGATGGGGAAAACGATCATTCCAGCAGGAACATCTGCTCCAACTTGGGCTGTGCACCCGTCACGGGATCCATGACGAGTTCCAGCACATCGTCCATGTAGACATTCCAGCGGTCGACGATCGGGCTGTTGGCCTGTGTCTGCTCCGCAAAGGCAATGCCTTTTTCGCATTCGTAGTAGCCAAACAGCAGATCGCCGTCCGACCAGATGGTATAGTTGCAGATGCCGGCGGACTTCAGCAGTTCCTTCATTTCCGGCCAGATTTCGTCATGGCGGCGCTTGTACTCCTGCTTCATGCCGGGTTTGATGCGTCCCATCCAGGCAAAACGTTCCATAAAGATCAACCTCCTTAGAACAAGTATATCATGTTCGCCGGATTTTGACAAGCGCTTGAAATGAGAAACAATTTGTGGTATGATAAAAAGGACAACGGGCGATGAAAGCCATCGGAAAAATGCATCGCCATCCTTGAACGACGACACAGGAGGTGTCATAAAAAATGGAAAAAGCACCTGTTTTGTATATTGTCATTCCGTGCTATAACGAGGAAAAGGTGCTACCGATTACCAGCAGCATGTTCCGCGAAAAGATCCGCACGCTGGAAAAGAAGGGGAAAATCAGCCCGGACAGCCGCATTCTGTTCGTCAACGACGGCAGCAAAGATCGGACGTGGGAGATCATCACCGAATTGTCGAAGAAAGACCCTTGCTTTCAGGGTATTGCGCAGAGCCGGAACCGTGGCCATCAAAAGGCGGTCTGGGCTGGCCTGATGGAGGCGAAGGATCGCTGCGACATCACCATCAGCATCGACTGCGACGGGCAGGATGACATTAACGCCATGGACGAGATGGTGGACGCCTATTGGGACGGCTGCGAAATTGTCTACGGGGTGCGTTCCAAGCGCGATACGGACACGTTCTTCAAGCGCTTCACGGCGGAAGGCTTCTACAAACTGCTCAACGCGATGGGCGCGGAGGTGGTCTTCAACCATGCGGACTATCGCCTGATTTCCAGCCGCGCTCTTCAGGAGCTGGCGAAATTCCGCGAGGTGAACCTCTATCTGCGCGGCATGGTGCCGCTTGTCGGCTTCCGCTCCACCAGCGTGTATTATGAGCGCCATGAGCGCATTGCCGGGGAAAGCCATTATCCGCTGAAAAAGATGCTTGCGCTGGCCTTTGACGGCATCACCAGCCTGTCCGTCAAGCCGATTCGCATGGTGTTCTTCGCCGGGATGATTATTACCATGCTGTCTTTTATCGGCATCATCTGGGCGGTGATTGCGGCGCTGTGCGGCCATTCGGTGGCCGGGTGGGCGTCGCTGGCGTGCCTGGTCTGCTTTGTGGGCGGCATGCAGTGCCTGTTCCTGGGTGTGATTGGCGAATATATCGGGAAAATTTATCTGGAAGTCAAGCAGCGGCCACGTTACATTTTGTCGGAAAAAACGGCGGAAATGGAGAAAAATCCGCCGGAAAAATCATAAAACGGAGGAGAAGGGGCTATGCATTACGAAGGAAAGATCTGGGTCGGTACGGGGGAAAAACCGGTCTGCCTGCTGCCGCAGATGGCGAATCGTCATGGCCTGATTGCCGGCGCGACCGGCACGGGCAAAACGATTTCCCTGAAGGTGCTGGCAGAGGGCTTCTCGGAGATGGGTGTGCCTGTTTTTCTGGCGGACGTGAAAGGCGATCTGGCCGGAATGGTGCAGCCGGGCACGCACACGGAGGCCATCGGTCGGCGACTGACGGAAAGCGGTGTGCCGTCGTTTGAATATCGCGCTTTCCCGACCGTCTTCTGGGACGTGTTTGGCCGGGAAGGACATCCGGTACGCGCCACGGTTAGCGAAATGGGACCGATGCTGCTTTCGCGCCTGATGGGGCTGAACGAAACGCAGGCCGGGGTGCTGAGCATCCTCTTCCGGGTGGCGGATGACGAAAACATGCTGCTGCTGGACTTGAAGGATCTGAAGGCGATGCTGGCCTATGTGGGCGAGCATGCGAAGGAATACACGCTGGATTACGGCAATGTGTCTGCCGCGTCTGTGGGCGCGATTCAGCGTGCCGTGGCGCTGCTGGAGGATGACGGCGGCAACGAGTTTTTCGGCGAACCGGCGCTGAACATGGCGGACTGGATGCAGCTGGATGAAAGCGGTCGCGGCGTGATTAACATTCTGGCGGCGGACGTGCTGTACCGCAAGCCTCGGCTGTATTCCACCTTCCTGCTGTGGATGCTGTCGGAACTCTACGAGCTGCTGCCGGAATGCGGCGATCTGGACAAGCCGCGCATGGTATTCTTCTTTGACGAAGCCCATCTGCTCTTTGATGATTGCCCGAAGGTGCTGCTGGAAACGCTGGAACAGGTGGTGCGCCTGATTCGCTCCAAGGGTGTGGGCGTATATTTCGTTACGCAGAATCCCTGCGACATTCCCATGAGCATTCTGGGGCAGCTTGGAAACCGGATTCAGCATGCCATGCGTGCCTATACGCCGCTGGATCAGAAGGCGGTGAAGACAGCGGCCATGACCTTCCGTGCCAATCCGGAATTTGACACGGCGGAAGCCATCACTACGCTCAAGACGGGCGAAGCACTCGTCTCCTTCCTGGACGAAACTGGTGCGCCCTGCGTGGTGGAACGCGCCATCATTCTGCCGCCGCAGAGTGCCATGAGCACCATTGATGAGGAAACACGGACAGAATGCATCGAGAACAGCGTCTTCCACGGGGTGTATGATACGCCGGTGGATCGCGTGTCCGCCTATGAAATGCTGGCCGGGGCGTTCCAGAAGGAGCAGATGCCGGTGCTGCAAATGCCGGTTGAGCCGGTGATTACCACGGCGCAACCGACAGTTAGCCGTCCGCAGGCGTTCCTGACGTTTGATCCGCAGACGGGGCGGTATGTGCAGCGCGATGCGCAGCCGATGGCGTCAGGAACCCCAAATGCAGGAACTGCACCGACAATTCCGGTGATGACGGTTCCGGTGCAGCAAACGGTGGCTCAGGCGGAAGAAATGCCGCGTCCGGCGTGGATGAGTGGCGAGACGACAGCGCGTCCGGCGTGGCAGACGACCGCGCAGCCTGTGCCGCAATTGACCGTGCCGGAGCCGCAGCCTGAAGTGATTGTGCCGACGACCGCGCCGCAGGTGCAGCAGATGTGGGTGATGGTCTACGACCCGACGAGCGGCCAGTATGTGCAGAAGCAGATGGCGATGCAGCTTGACCCGGCGACGGGCAACTATGTACCGGCACCGGCGGCGCCACCGGCTGTGAAGGAGCCGACCAAAGCGGAGCTGCGCGAGCAGGAAAAGCAGCGCAAAGCGGCGGAAAAGGCCGAAAAGGAGCGCTTGGCGGAGGAACGCCGCCGCCGCGCCGATGAACTGCGCGAGGAACGGGCAGAACGCGCCCGGAAGAACGATTCAGTGCTGGGACGCATTCAGAACACGGCCATCAACACGGCCACGCGCGAGGTGACAAAGAGCGTGACGCGCGGCATCCTGGGCGGCATCAGTGGGCT
>CAZGKQ010000104.1:0-5918 GCA_964526125.1 uncultured Faecalibacterium sp. | reverse complement strand
GCAGGATCGTTCCCCGGTGCAGGCTGTCCAGCAGGGCATCCGGCTGATTCTCGGCGGCGTTCAGGAATTGGCGCATCAGGCCGCTTTGAGTGAAAATGCGGAAAAGCAGCAGCGTACCATCGACCAGATGCGCGTGGAGCATGATTTGCTGCGGATTGCGTGGGAGAAGGATTATCGCGCTGCCCTGGCGCAGGTGCAGGCGCTGGCAAACTGCGGACGACAGATGTCCCACATGCCAGATTTGCCAGAAACGGCGCGCTGCGCATTGCTGGATCAGCTCAGTCAGACAGCGCAATTTTGGGCTGCGCTCCCTGAGGATTTTATTCCGCCTGAAAAGGAAGAATCAACGCCATAACAAAAACGTCATGATTCCCCGATTCCCTTCAAATTTCCTCTACGCTAAATTTCCTCTAGTCGAAAACGAAAAAATGCGCTATACTATCATTAATCTAATCCCCCGATTTTTCGGGTCAAAAAATACCGCAACAAGGAGACACGCCCCATGAACATTGGTATCCGTCTGCACGACACCGCAGGGAGCAACCTGCAAGAGCATCTCCGCGCCGCCAAAGCGCAGGGGTTCAACTGCGTCCATATCGCTATGAGCAAGGTCATTCCGGGCTTCCGGATGGCGGACGCGCCCACCCTCCTGACCGACGCGCTGGCGCAGGAGGTTCGCGCCCTGCTGGCGGAAAACGGCCAGACCTGCGCGCTGCTGGGCTGCTATCTGAACCTGTGCAGCCCCGATCTGGAAGATCATGAACACACGCTGGCTATTTACCGCGCCCATCTGCGCTTCGCCAAAGCCATCGGGGCGCTGATGGTCGGCACGGAAACCGGCGCACCCAACGTGGACTACCGCTCCTGCCCCGAATGCCAGACGGAGGAGAGCCTGCGCCTGTTCATCGACCGCGTGACCCCCGTTGTGCGCTATGCCGAGGAAGTGGGCGTGACCTTCGCCATTGAGCCGGTCGTGCGCCATATCGTCTGTACCCCCCGGCGCTGCGAGCAGGTACTGGACGCGCTGCCCTCCGATCATCTGCGCGTCATTCTGGACGCGGTGAACCTGCTGGATCGGAACAACGTGGCACAGGCCGATGGTGTCATCGGTGAGGCCATCGACCGCCTCGGCGAGCGCACCGCCCTGCTGCACATGAAGGATTATCTGCGCGAAAGCACGCCCCAATGCCTGCACGCCCAGGAAAACATACCCAACGTGAACCTGTTCGACGGGCTGCTCTCCCTCGCACCAGGGCTGGGCGAAATGAACTATGCGCCGCTGGTGGCACTGTCTCAGGCGCGCCATCTGCCCATGACGCTGGAAAACACCAATCCTTCCAACGCGGAGCTGTCGCGGCGGTATCTGGAACAATTCGCCCGATAAGGACAGGAGGCATCACCGCATGTCCATGGATTTACAGCGTCTGACCAGCCTACTGCGCAAATGCATGCAGTGCTACGGCATGATTTCTCCCGGCGACAAAATCGCGGTCGGCCTGTCCGGCGGCAAGGACAGCCTGACGCTACTGATGGGACTGAAGCAGTTGCAGTCCTTCTACCCCATCCCCTACGAGCTGTGCGCCATTCACGTTTCCAGCGGCGCACCCGGCTGCGAGAAGGGCATCGCCGTCATGGCCGATTTCTGCCGCTCGCTGGATGTCCCCTTCTCCGCCGTCAACGCCGAAAGTTACGAAATTGTCTTCCTTCGCCGGAAGGAGAAAAATCCGTGCAGTCTCTGCGCCAAACTGCGCCGAGGCGCACTGAACGATCAGGCGCTGGCGCTGGGCTGCACCAAAATCGCCTACGCCCATCACAAAGACGATTTCATCGAAACCAGCCTGATGAACCTGATGCTGGAAGGCCACTATGACTGCTTTGGACCGGTGACGCATCTGGATCGCACGAATTTGAGCGTCTTGCGTCCAATGCTGATGGTAGACGAGAAGGACGTGATCGGCTTTGCTCGGCGTTACGCGCTGCCGGTGGTCAAAAACCCCTGTCCGGCGGACGGTCAGACGAAGCGTCAGGAAGTCAAGGACTTCATCCGCCGCAGCCGCGATGTTTTCCCCGGTGGCCGGGACTGCCTTTACGCCGCGCTGGTGGATTATTTCCAGCGGAACGCCGGAAAATAGTTTCTCTGCCTTTGTTTTCACTGCTCCTGCGTGATTTCCGCAGGGGCTTTTTGCGTAGAACAAGGACGCTTTTTCTTTCGTCATTATTCTTGCATTCTTCCCTTGAATTTTCCCCTGAAATATGCTAGAATGCGGTGCAAATTCTTCCGAAAGACGTTTCTTCCCCCTTTCGGAATCAAAAAGGAGCTTCCCTATGGCCACCCTTCTCCTCCTCGTGATCTATCTCGCTTTCATCGGCCTCGGTGTCCCCGATTCCCTGCTGGGAACGGCCTGGCCAGTCATTTACCCCGAATTTTCCGTCCCCATGTCCTTCGCCAGCATCGTCAGCATCCTCATCTCCTGCGCCACGATGATTTCCAGCATGAACAGCGCCCGAATCATCCGCCGCTTCGGCACAGGACGGGTCACGGCTTTCAGCACTCTCCTCACCGCCGCCGCCCTGTTCTTCTACTCCTTTACCGGAAGCTTCTGGTTCATGTGCGTGCTGGCCATTCCGCTGGGGCTGGGGGCAGGATGCGTCGATGCCGCGCTGAACAACTATGTCTCGCTCCATTACAGCGCCCGGGTCATGTCCTTCCTCCACTGCTTTTACGGCATCGGCGTGATGGCCAGCCCGTACATCATGTCCACCGTCATTTCCAGCGAGGCCGGATGGCGCGGCGGTTATCGCACGGCCAGCCTGATTCAGCTGCTGATTGGTCTGACGGCGCTGGTGACGCTGCCGCTGTGGAAAAAGGCGCACGGCGAGGAATCCATCGAGGCGGAAAAGCACATGGCCGTCCTGCCCATGCGCCAAACGCTGCGGATTCCCGGCGCGCTGCTGACGTGTCTGGCGTTTCTGTCCTTCTGCGCCATTGAATCCGTCTGCGGTAACTGGAGCGCCACCTACATGGTGACGTATAAGCAGGTTGCGCCTGAACAGGCGGCGTTGGCGACCATGTTCTTCTACATGGGACTGGCGCTGGGTCGGCTGCTGTCTGGTTTGGTGGCAAATCGCCTGAAACCGTGGCAGATTATCTTCATCTCCATGGGGCTGCTGAATGCCTCGTTGCTGCTGCTGATTCTTCCCGGCAGTGCGCTGCTGTCGATAATAGCGCTGCTGCTGGTGGGGCTGGGCGTTGGGCCGCTTTATCCGAATTTTAATTACCTGACACCGCATCACTTCGGAGCGGCACAGAGCCAGTCGGTGATGGGCATGCAGATGACGTTTGCGTCGATTGGGGTGATTGGTGCGCCGGCGCTTTGCGGGGTATTAGGACAATGGTTGGGGATGTGGATTTTCCCGGTTTATCTGTTGTTTTTCTTTGGCGCATCGCTTCTGGTGATTCTTCGCCTTCGGAAAACCATCAAAGACGCGAACCTGGCGTAACACGCGGAAATATGGAAGAGAGCACAGCCACCAACTTCTCCCCCACCCGTCGAATTTCACCTTGACAAAACCACGTTTTTGCGCTATGATAACCCCGTGCGAGGTGAGCAGGCGATCGCGTGCCTTTGGGCATGAGGAAAGTCCGAGCACCATAGGGCAGGATGCCGGCTAACGGCCGGTGGAGGCGACTCCAAGGAGAGTGCAACAGAGATATACCGCCGTGCGCCGCAAGGCATGCGGTAAGGATGGAAAGGCGAGGTAAGAGCTCACCCACGGCTTGGCGACTTGTCCGTGCTGTAAACCCCATCTGGTGCAAGATGCGTATGAGGACACATGTGGCTGCCCGTCACGTCCCCGGCATCGCTCGAACCTGCGCGGCAACGCCAGGTCTGGATAGATGATCGACCCACGACAGAACTCGGCTTACGTTCACGCTCGCATTTTTTCGCATAAAACCCACCGAAGGCGCTCATCGTCTCCGGCGGTCAGGGGACGGTTGCAGACGTTGCAGCCGTCCCCTTTTGTCTGCCTGTTTATCCGATTGACAGAACGCCCGGAAGCCGCTATAATGAAACCATTGACCCCAATGCTGCCCTGAATTGATTTCCGAACATATTCCCGAAACAACGGAGGAGGACATTGACCGTGAACAGAGAAAACAAGCGCAGGCAATATGAAAAAGGCTACTACAAAACCCACGCCTGCAACGACAGCTTCAATTGCAAGAACTGCGGACGGCTGGTTGTGCCGGGCGGCGCAGGAAGCGACCACCGCAACCACTGCCCGAATTGCCTGCACAGCGTGCATGTGGACATTGAGCCGGGCGATCGCGAATCGGACTGCGGCGGATTGATGGAGCCGATCGGCGTTTGGGTGCGCAACAAGGGCGAATGGGCGCTGATTCACCGCTGCAAGCGCTGCGGTGCGCTCAGCTCCAACCGGATTGCGGCGGACGACAACCCCATGAAACTGATGTCCATCGCCATGAAGCCGCTGGCATTCCCCCCATTCCCGGTGGAGCGGATTGAAGAAATGACGGCCATGATGGGCGGCGCAGGTGAACTGCCGGACATCTACAAAAAGAAAACCGCCCCGACGCCTGTCGATGACGAGGAAGAGGACGACGAGGAGGCCTGAGCATGCGCCCGGAATCCCCCTCCACTGCTGCCTTCCCCATGCGCCATCCGCCTCGTTGGCGCGAAACCTGCGATCCGTTTTCGCTGAATTTTCAGCATTTCCGTCTCCGGGAAGTGCTGGGCTATCCGCACGCCGGGAACGATGTGTTTCAGACGCTCGGCACGGTGGACGGCGAGGACTGCGCGGCGTACATCAAGGTCGCCCGGCAGAAGGGCGCGAATATCGAAAACGAGGTGCGGATTCTTTCCCAGCTCGATTCGCCCCTGTACCCTCGCGTGCTGGATTATGACCGGGACAACTTCATCTTCTCCGTCACCTCGGCGATGCCTGGGCTGCGCCTGTCTACCCTCGTGGGCGACAACGCCGCGCTCTCTTCCCTGCCCTACATGATGGAATACGGCGAAGCGCTGGGGCGGCTGCACCACTTACAGATTTCCGCCAAACCACAGGTTGACCGGCGCTTTCATCACCGTCCGCCGGAGGAACTGCTGAAAAAGTTGGATTTGATGCATCTGAACGCTTTTTTCGACCGCGCACCGGTCGGTGGCACAACCGTTTTCTGCCACGGCGATTTTCATTACGCCAACGTCCTGTGGGAAAACCAGCACCTCAGCGCCATCCTTGATTTTGAGCTTTCCGGCTACGGCGACCGGGATTTTGACATTGCCTGGGCGCTGTTTCTGCGTCCCGGACAGCGCTTCCTGAAGACGGAGCAGGAGCAGGTAGCGTTTCTGAAGGGCTATCAGCAATATGGCGAATGCAATGCCGCGGCTGTGAAGTATTATATGGCACAGTGCTATGTATACTTTCTGGAATTCAGCGGCAAAGATTCGGAATATGCGGCCTATGTCCGACAGTGGCTGGCGGAGAACTGCGCGGCGCAGGAAACGCGTGCATGATTGATTCTGCGAACCAATTCCCCTTGCGAATCAAATTTTCCGTATTGCCTTTTTCTCAAAAATCCATTATAATGTTCCGGTGGATTTGCCATGATTTTTTGACCATCTTGAGGAGGAAATCGAAATGAGCGATGTACGTCCTGAGTCCATGGTACGCATTACAACCCCTGCCCTTGCTGCCGCGTTTATCGACGAACAGGTTGCAGCCATTCGGGCGCAGGTGGGCGACAAAAAGGTGCTGCTGGCCTTGTCCGGCGGCGTGGATTCGTCGGTGGTGGCCGCCCTGCTGATTAAGGCCATCGGGAAGCAGCTGGTCTGCGTGCATGTCAATCACGGTCTTATGCGCAAGGGCGAAAGCGAGCAGGTGATCGAAGTGTTCCG
>CAZGKQ010000103.1:0-5921 GCA_964526125.1 uncultured Faecalibacterium sp. | reverse complement strand
ACCATTGGGCCGCTCCGCTTTTCTCCAATCAGTTGGGCGGAGCGGCCTTTCTGGTTCTCCCCCCGTTTTCAAATGAAATGAAAAAGGAGCGCGGATGCTATGAGTCAATCCACCGCCCGGAAAAGTTCGGCCTTCGTCCGGTTCTTTCAGGCCATTGCAGAGTTCTTTACCAGTACCGTTAAAGCCTTCGTGGAGGGCGACATTTTCGTGAAACTGTCCGCGCTTCTGTGCGGTACGAGCTGCTTCGCCCGAAAGCAGTATATCAAAGGCTTCCTCATCTGCCTCGTTCAGGCTGCCCTCATCCTCGTCTTCCCCTACTTCTTCCTTCCCTACATGCAGGATCTTGGTACGCTGGGAACGGTGGAGCAGGCGCGTGCCTACAACAAAGAGACGAAGAAGATGGAGTTCAACGATTACGATAACTCCTTCCTGATTCTGCTCTTCGGCGTGCTGGGCGTGGTGGTGCTTTTGACCGCCATCATCCTCTGGATGCGCAATATCCGCAACGCCCGTGAGGTGGAACTTGTCGCCAAAAGCGGCAAGCACGTCAATACCTTCCGCGAGGACATTGCCGATGCGCTGGATAAGAAATTCCATCGCACGCTGCTGACCCTGCCGGTGCTGGGCGTGGTCGTGTTCACCATCATTCCGCTGATCGTGATGATCCTCATCGCCTTCACCAATTACGATCGAAATCACCTGCCGCCGGCAAAGCTGTTTACCTGGGTTGGGCTGGATAACTTCACGCATCTGGCCAGCGCAGCGCAGGACAGTACGTTCGGCTACGCGTTCCTTAAGGTGCTGGCCTGGACGCTCGTGTGGGCAGTTCTGGCCACGTTCACCTGCTATATCGGCGGTATTTTGATGGCCATGTTCATCAATAACCGTAACACCAAGGGCAAAAAGTTCTGGCGCACCTGCTTCATGGTCGCGATGGCCGTGCCGCAGTTCGTGTCGCTGCTGCTGGTGCGTAACTTCTTTGCCGATCTGGGCATTGTCAATACGCTGTGTAAAAACATCGGCCTGACGGACTGGCTGTATAAAATCGGCGCGATTCCCACGGCAAACTTCATCCCGTTCCTCACGCATCCGGCGTGGGCGCGCCCGATGATTATCCTGATTAACATCTGGGTCGGTATCCCCTACCAGATGCTGATCGCCACCGGTATCCTGATGAACATCCCGACGGATCTGCTGGAAGCCGCCAAAATTGACGGTGCGAATGCCTGGCAGTCCTTCAAGTCCATCACCATGCCGTATATCCTGTTCATTACCGGCCCGTCGCTGGTCAATTCGCTGGTGTCCAACATCAATAACTTCAACGTCATCTGGCTGCTGAGCCGCGATGTTTACACCACCTCCGACCAGCTGATGGCCAACGCCAACGCCACGGAGGTTGACCTGCTGGTTACCTGGCTGTACCGCCTGACGCGCGACCAGAGCAACTACAAGATGGCGTCCGTCATTGGTATTCTGGTGTTCGTGGTCTGCGCCATTCTGACGCTGGCTGCCTTCAGCCGCATGATTAAGGGCGATAAGGAGGAGAGCTTCCAGTGAGTACGACGAAATATGATCATCTGCCTGAGCAGGAAAGACATGCTGCGCTGGCACGCGAAGAAGCTGCTCTGCGCGCCGAAGCGCTGCGTTATCACGACAAGCACCGCATGACCCCCAAAAAGGCACTCAAGCTGACGGTGCGCCATGTGGTGCTGGCGCTGCTGGCCGCCTTCTGGCTGATTCCAATCCTGTGGCTGCTTGTCACGTCCTTCGGCGTGGATAAGGGCCCCAACATCTCCACCTTCTTCCCCAAGGCGTATACGCTGGATCACTACAAGGCGCTGCTGACCCCCGACTCGGTCAACCAGTTCCCCCAGTGGATGCTGAACACCTTCATCGTGGCGTGCTTCACCTGCGTCATTTCCACCATGTTTGTGCTGATGGTGGCCTACGCCATGTCCTGCATGCGCTTTAAGGCACGCAAGCCGCTGATGAACATCGCCATCATCCTGAACCTGTTCCCCGGCTTCCTGAGCATGATCGCGGTTTACTTCATCATGAAGGAATTCGGGCTGACCGGCACGCTGACAGGACTGGTCATTGTCTACAGCGCCGGATCGGGCATGGGCTACCTGATTGCCAAGGGCTTCTTCGACACGGTGAGCAAGTCCCTGCGCGAATCGGCCTATCTGGAAGGCGCGAATGAGTTCACCGTCTTCTGGAAGATTATTCTGCCGCTGTCCAAGCCGATCATCGTTTACACGGTCATCAACTCGTTCCTGGCACCGTGGATGGACTTCGTGTTTGCCGACCTGATGATGACCTCCGGCACGTCTGCGGATAAGACAGTCGCGCTGGGTCTGTTCACGATGGTGGACAAGGTGAACCGCAATAACTACTTCGCGCAGTTCTGCGCCGGTGGCGTGATTGTGTCGATTCCGATTTCGATCCTGTTCGTCATCATGCAGAAGTTCTACGTTGAAGGCATTACCGGCGGTTCCGTCAAGGGTTAATCCGAATCTCCCCACAGCGCGGAGGAAGATGCTGCTTTTTCCGCGCTGTGCATTCACTAAAGGAGGTTTTTCTCCCCATGCGCAGAGTGTTGACGCTGCTGCTTACCCTGCTGCTGGTTTTCGGCATGCTGCCCACCGTTTCGGCGGAGGAATCTTCCCCGGCCCTGGGCGTGACCTACGAAATCTTCGTGGCCTCGTTTCAGGATTCGGACGGCGACGGGTGCGGCGACCTTCAGGGCATCATCGACCGGCTGGATTACATTGAATCGCTGGGCGTGAAGCAGATCTGGCTCATGCCCATTCACCCCTCCACCAGCTACCACAAATACGATGTCATGGACTACTACGCCGTCGACCCGTCCTACGGCACGCTGGAGGATTTTGACCGTCTGGTAGCCGCCTGTGACGCGCGTGGCATCGCCGTGATGCTGGATCTGGTGTTCAACCACTCGTCCAGCTCACACCCGTGGTTTCTGGCGGCGTGCGACGACAAGTTCTTCTCCCGGACGGGCGAAACCACCGACTGGTACGTCTTCTACGAGGAGGAGGGCAATGCACGCCACAAAATCAGCGGCTGCGCATGGTGGTACGAAGGGCAGTTCGGCAGCCATATGCCGGACTTCAATCTGGACAGTGAAACGCTGCGGCAGGAGTTTGCCAATATCATCACCTTCTGGCAGTCGCACGGCGTTCGCGGCTTCCGGCTGGATGCCGTGACCAGCTATTACAGCGGTGCCAACGCCTCGACGGCCTCCTTCCTGCGCTTCCTGAGCGAAACGGCCAAAGCCAACAACCCGGACTGCTATCTGGTGGGCGAGGCCTGGACGGACGAAAGCACCATCCTCTCGCTCTATGAAAGCGGCATTGACAGCCTGTTCAACTTTCCGGCGGCGGACAGCACGGGGCGCTTCATCAACGCAGCCATCAAGGCCAAGGGCGCGGCGCTATCTACGCTTCAGGCGGACTGGAATGCGAAACTCCGTGCCGCCTCCCCGTCCTCGCTGGATGCCCCCTTCCTGACCAATCACGACATGGCACGCACCTACGGCATGCTGCGCGGTCAGCTCCCTTACGAGAAGGCCGGTGCGCTGGCCTATCTGCTGATGCCGGGTGTCCCCACGGTGTATTACGGCGAGGAAATCGGCATGTCCGGCTCCGGGCGCGACGAAAACAAGCGCCTGCCGATGGTCTGGTCAAGCGACCAGAGCACCTGGTGCAAAGCCCCTGCGGACGCAGATCAGTCCCAGCGGCTGAAAACCGGTGTGGACGAGCAGGACAGCGACCCCGACAGCCTGCTGAACTGGTATCGCCAGCTCATCGCCCTGCGCAACCTGGCGCCGGAGCTGACCCGTGGCGAAATGACCGCGCTGGATGCCGGGAACGCCGCCGTCGCCTTCTACACCGTCGCGGACGGGGACAGCACCGTGGCCGTGATAATCAACCTGAGCCAGAAGGACGACGCAACCGTCGATTTGACGGCGCTGGGCGATTTTACGCCCGTCGGTGCGCTGGGCGAAGCGGTGCTGGACGGCACTTCGGCGCTCCTGCCGCCGCTCTCCTGCGCCATCGTGCGCCTGAAGTAACCCACGCTCCCTTTTTGCGAGATATTTGACGCTTTTCAGCGCTGTTGAAAGAAGGAATTTCTCTCTTTCATGGAGAATGCTGTGGCGTGCGAGCGCCCTGTGGCAAATATCTCGCATTTCTTTGAAAACTTGTTGGAAACGTTTCCGAATTTTCCGACTTTCCGCATTTTCCCGATTTTTTCCCGAAAGGACGGTTCAGTTTCATGCGCAAAAGCGGTATTTTGATGCACATTTCCTCCCTGCCCGGCCCGGGCGGCATCGGCAGTCTGGGGCAGGAAGCCTATGACTTTGCGGATTTTCTCAAAGCCAGCGGCATGAAGCTGTGGCAGGTGCTACCTATGGGGCCGACCGGCTATGGCGAATCCCCCTATCAGTCCTCCAGCGTCTACGCCGGCAACCCGATGCTCATCTCCACGCAGAAGCTGGTCAAAGACGGCCTTTTGACGCTTCAGGAGGGGGACGAGTACACCCCCACGCAGGAGGAGCAGGTCGAATTCGAGCAGGTTCGGCAGAACAAAGAAAAGCTGCTGCACATGGCTTTTGAACAGAGCGAGCAGTCCCTGCTGCCCCAAATTCGCCAGTTCCTGCGCGATGAAAAGTGGGTGATGGATTTTGCGATGTTCACCGCCATCAAGCAGCGCTTTGGCGGCGTGATGTGGACGCAGTGGCCGGATGAATCCATCCGTCTGCGCAAAAAGGAAGCCATGCTCCTATACCGCACGCTGCTGGATGAGCAGGTGCGCTACCACGTCTTCTGCCAATACCTGTTCTTCCGGCAGTGGACAGAATTCAAGGCGTACTGCAACAATCTGGGCATTGAGCTTTTCGGCGACATGCCCATCTACGTCGCCGAGGACAGTGCGGACACCTGGACGCATCCGGAAGTCTTCCAGCTGGACAGGAACCGTCTGCCCAAGCGCGTGGCCGGTGTGCCGCCGGACTGCTTCTCCGAGGATGGTCAGCTCTGGGGCAATCCCCTCTACCGCTGGCACTATCTGTTCTTCCGCCAATACGACTGGTGGGTGGATCGCATGCGCGCCATGGGCAAGCTCTACGACATCGTGCGCGTGGATCACTTCATCGGCTTTGCGAACTACTACTCCATTCCCCACGGTGCCACCACGGCGAAAAACGGCAAGTGGATCATCGGCCCCGGCAAACACCTTTTCCGCACGCTCAAGCGCAAGCTGCCCGATTTGAAGGTCATTGCCGAGGATCTGGGCGTGCAGAACGACCGCGTGCGGGAGCTGCTGCAATTCGTCGGCTATCCGGGGATGAAGGTGGCCACGTTTGGCTTTGGTGGCGATGAAGACGGAAACCAGCACTTCCCCGGGAACTGGACGGAAAATTATGTGGCCTACACCGGCACGCATGACAATGACACCACGGCCGGATGGATTGCGTCGGCGGATGAAGCCACGCTGAAGGCGGCGAAGGATTATCTGCACTTTGAGGGTGTTGATGATGGCGTGGAAGCGTTTATTCGCTGCGTGTTGTCATCGCCGTGTTGCATGGCAGTGATTCCGATGCAGGATGTATTGCATCTGGATGGTTCGGCGAGGATGAATTTGCCGGGCAGCATCGGGAATAACTGGGGATGGCGGATGAAGCCGGGGGCGAATACGCCTGACATCGCCGCCCACCTGAAGGAAATGAATCAGGAATATAACCGCCTGTAAAAGAAATAAAAGGAGAGATCATCCCATGATGAATGCTAACGAACTCCTCCAACAAACCGAATCCCTTCTCCTTCTCAACAACCATGTCACCCTCCAGAGCGCCAGCCCTGAACAGCTGCACAACGCCCTCTCCACCGCCGCCATGGCCG
>CAZGKQ010000102.1:0-5951 GCA_964526125.1 uncultured Faecalibacterium sp. | reverse complement strand
AGCAGATTGAGTTCCGCACGGAGGTGGAACCGTCGGATTATGCCGTGTATCAGGCCGATCGGGCAGTTGTGCCGGAGTAAAAAGATTTGTGCAGGCGCTTTCGGACTGCGTAAGTGCAGGGGAAGGCGCCTGTTTTTTGAAAGCTCCGATTTTTACGGGACCATCTGTCTGAGAATCTCATCAATGGCATTGAAAAATTCGATCAAAAGTGATATGCTATAAGCATACAAGTGGGTTTTCCCAGGCGAAAGGAGCACACATGAATGATGTTGAAAACGTTGTGACGGAAGCAATCATCTCTGCAACGCCGGAAGCGGAAATTCCGGTGCAGGAAATTCCCGGGACAGTTCCTGTCAATACAGTTCCTGCCGAGATCAATCCTGCCCCAACAGACCCCATTGCCGCCGACGACCGCGTGACGTATAAGGACAGCACCTATGAAATCGTCTCCAAGGTGGCTTATTTGATAGGCGTTCCCAGACGGATTTTTGAAAATGAGCATGAAGCGCCGAAGCTGGCCATTTACGAAAAGATGAACGAGGATAAACCGGCGCGAATCATCCGGCATCTGTGCATCATCCGCACGGCGATTGAGCGGAATTTCAAGCACATCAATGACCAGATGAAATTCAACTATCTCACCATTGCCAGCATGCCGGAATATGTGCCGCAGGAGAGCATTTATCAGCTGACGGAGGATGGCGTCACCTTCATCCGCAAATCCAGCAAAAAACTCTACCAGCATGTGGTGGAACTGAACAAGCTGATTTCTGACCGAATCAATAACTGCAAGAATCTGTTTCCGCTCTGGCTGAACTGGCAGTATGTCAAAAACCTCTTCCTGATGCCCAATGGCCTGAAAGAGGTGGGAACGAAGGATGCGGCGGAGGTTTACTATTCCCATCTAATGCGCTATCCCTACCAGATGTACATCAACTGGGTGCCGCAGGACATCGGCAATTTCCTTTACAATGATAAAAAGTTCGTCACGCAGCTCTACGAGATGAACGGCGACCGCTTTACCGAATACAGCAAGGTCTCCGATGCCGGGAGCTACATCAAGGGCAGCATCTACGAATTCATCGGCAGCAGCGACAAGGTGGTTGTTGTGGTGGACTGCGAGAATTCCGATCCGTATAAGCTCTGCGCCACGTTCCAGAACCTCGATGATGCGTATACCGAAAAGATTGCGTCGATTATTCTCTTTGACGACGTTCACAGCGCTTCCGCCTGGCGCATTTTCGACAGCTTTACGCAGATTCCGGTGGAGCATATGATGATTGAGCGCGTGAAGCAGAACAAATCGCTGGTGGACGTGATGCTGATTGCGCGCACCTGTCAGGAACATTACAAAAATCAGGTCGATTCCTTTATTCTGGTGTCCAGCGATTCGGATTACTGGGGAATGATTTCTTCCCTGCCGGAGGCGCGTTTCCTGGTCATGATTGAGCATGATCAGTGTGGCCCCGATTTGAAAAACGCCCTGCTCAGCGCCGGAATTTTCTATTGCTATATTGACGATTTCTACTCCGGTAACGCGGAGGACATCAAACTCAGCGCCCTGTTCAAGGAAATGTACTATTACATTGACCAGACGGTGCGCCTGAACATTTACGAAATGCTGAGCGAAGCGCTGCGAGCCACGCGCATTGAGATGAGCCCTGCGGAAAAGAATCAGTTTACGGAAAAGTACCTGAAAACCCTGCAAATGGTGATTGCCGAAAACGGCGACGTGACGCTGGAATTGAAGCGGAAATAAATTTGGATACACAACAAAACAGGCGGCGTTTCCCGAAGTCCCCAAACTGTCGGAAATGCCGCCTGTTTTTTTCAACCAGTCATCTGGATAGAAAGTCCATCCCTTATGTCCCCAGATCGCAAAACGCCACCAGCCTGTCCGACAGCGCCTGCACGGTCTGCGCATGCCAATCAGCCTGATGGTACTCCTCCTCGCATCCGTAACCGTAACAGGCTGCCAGGGTGGGCAGACCGCAGGCTTTTCCGGCCTGAAAGTCGCTCAGCCGGTCGCCGATCATCACGGCGCGCTCTGGCTGCACCTTTAGAAGCAGGGTGCGGAGATTCTCCGCCTTCGTCCGTCCGGGAACGGCGGTGATGACGCGGCTGAAAACGCCTTCCAGCTGGAAAATCTTCAGGCAAAGCGCCACATAGTTGCGCTCGCCGTTGCTCACCACGCACAGGGAGGCACGGCCACGCAGCGTGTCCAGCATTTCGCGCACACCGGGAAAGAGCCGGTTGACCGTGGGGGTCAGCGCCAGCCCGGCGGCGCGCCGGATGGCCATGTATTCCCCCACGCGGTCGTGGGGAATGTGCAGGATGTCCACCGCCTGTTCGTAGGTGGGGCCGTTGCAGGAACGAAGCACATCATCGGGCAGGTCAGGCAGATTCATCTGGCGCAGCGTTTCGCGTGTTTCGGCAATGCAAAGCCCCATGCTGTCTGCCAGCACGCCGTCCCAGTCAAAGCAGAGTAAGGGAAGCATAAAATCTCCTTTATTATACATCATTTGGTTTTCAGCACAATCCGCTTGGTGAAATAGTTCCACACCATCACCAGCAGGGTGGCCAGCGTCTTGTTGACATGGTACACCTTCAGCGAGAAGCCAAAGAGCGTCAGCAGCACCGCATCCTGTCCCAGCAGTAGCGTTAGCAGCGCCATGATGCCCCAGTTCAGGAAAAAACCGATGCCGCTGGTCAGCACGAATCCGGCCTTCGTCTTGCCGCCTTTGCCGTCCGCCGTCGGGAAAACCCACTTGACGCACAGCAGGTAGTTGAAGACCACCGAAATCAGGAAGGCGATGGGCGTGCCGAAGTTCACGTCCAGATGGCAAAGCTCCTTGAGCAGCGACAGCGCGATCTGCTCAATCAGGAAGCAAACGCCGCCCGTTACGACAAAGCGGATCACCTCGGCCAGACGATTGTTTTGTGTTTTGTTTGTCATGGGAAAACCTCGCTTTCATCAGGGGGTTCAGTGAAGGTGGAGGACGTGTACAGCGCCCTTATGGGGCTTCGCTGCCGACCAGGCGGACGTTTTCCGCCCCCAACAGGCCGTTCAGGCGCGTCAGACAGCTCTCGCTGCCGTCGCACCAGCCGGAGCGCGGCGAAAGCAGCGTCATTTTCTCCGCCGGTAAATGCATGTAAACCGGCACGCTCCCCGGATGTAGCGACAGGGCGTGGCTGGCCTGCTCCATCTGCGCCCGGTTCAGCCGTAGATACAACTTCCGTGGTGCGCGAGCAGCCAGCTGCGCATCGTTCAGCTGTGGCGCAGGTCGGGGAGTCGATGTTGCCTTTCGCTCCTGTGGCTTTCGGGCAGGGGAAGGCGCGTCCTGCGTCTCCTGCCAGTTTTCCAGTGGGGTCAGCTTCTCCACCAGCAGCTTGGGGGCTTCCTCCTCACGGATGGACAGGCGACCACGCAGCACCACCAGATCGTCCGCCGCCATCATGCCCTGATAGCGCTCGTAGACCTTGGGGAAGACGAGGCACTCAATCTGCCCGGACAGGTCTTCCAGCGTGAGGAATCCCATGTACGCGCCCTTCTTCGTGGCCTTGCCCTTGACTTCCGTCAGGATGCCGCCCATTTCGACCACCTGCCCGTCCAGCGCCATGCCGTGATCGCTCTGCTCCTCAATGCCTTCCAGACTGGCGGTGGTGAAGGGCAGCTTCTGTAGCACAGCCCGGTAATCATCCAGCGGATGGCCGGTGATGTAAACGCCCGTGATTTCCTTTTCGTAGGCCAGTCGCTGGCGAAGGGAGTAGTCCGGCAGGTCGGGGAGACGCTGGACTTCCTGAACCAGTGGCGCATCGTCGAAAGTCATGTCAAACAGGCTCAGCTGGCCGTCCACGGTCTGGCGGCGCAGGGCGGTGTTGGCGTTCATGGCCTGCTCAAATACGCCCATCAGCTGGGGGCGCGTGCCGGCCATGTTGTCAAACGCGCCGGCTTTGATGAGGCTTTCCACCACGCGCTTGGTGCATTCACCGGTGTCAATGCGGCGGCAGAAGTCGAAAATATCGCGGAAGGGGGCGTTCTCTCGCTCGCGGATGATGGCGTTGACGGCGGCGTGTCCCACCGTTTTGATCGCGCCCAGCCCGAAGAGAATCGCCAGCGAGCCGTCCGGCTGTTTGCGGACGGTGAAATTCCACCTGGAGTGATTCACATCCGGCGGCAGCACCTGAATGCCCTGCGAGCGGCAATACTGGATGTAGGCGGCGATTTTGCCGGAATTGCCGTAGACGCTGTTGAGAATGGCGGCCATGAACGGCACGGGATGATGCCGCTTGAGCCACGCCGTCTGGATGCAGACCACGGCGTAGGCGGCGGCGTGGGATTTGTTGAAGGCGTAGGACGCGAAGGCGGTCATTTCGTCGTACAGCTGGGACGCGACGGCTTCCGGCACGCCGTTGCGCACGCAGCCCGGCACGTCAATGGAGCCATCGTCGTTGAGTTTGCCGTGGATGAAGTATTCGCGTTCCTGCGCCATCACCTTGTGCTTCTTTTTCGCCATGGCGCGGCGCACCAGATCGCTGCGGCCATAGCTGTAACCGGCCAGGTCGCGCACAATCTGCATCACCTGCTCCTGATAGACCATGCAGCCGTAGGTCACGTCCAGAATGGGGCGGAGTTTTTCCGTCGCATAGTGGATGCTCTCCGGGTTCTGCTTGCCCTCAATGTAGCGCGGAATGGAATCCATCGGGCCGGGGCGGTACAGGGAGATGGCGGCGATGATGTCCTCAAAGCAGGAGGGTTTCATGTTCGTCAGGAAGGAGCGCATGCCGCCGCCTTCCAGCTGGAACACGCCATCCGTGTCGCCGTCGGAGATCATCTGGTAGACCGCCGGGTCATCGCGCGGAATGTCCTCCGGCTTCATGTCGATGCCCTGCATGCGCAGCATGTCCAGCGTGTCGCGGATGACCGTCAGCGTCCGCAGCCCCAAAAAGTCCATTTTCAGCAGCCCCAGCCGCTCAATGGTGCCCATCGGGTACTGGGTGGTAATCACTTCGTCGTTGCGTTGCAGGGGGACGTATTCCATCACGGGTTTGCCGGTAATCAGCACACCAGCCGCGTGGGTCGAGGCGTGACGGGGCATGCCTTCCAGCGTCATGGCCGTGTCAATCAGGCGGTGCACATCCGGCTGCTCGTCATACATGGTGCGCAGCAGGGGAGAGAGTTGCAGCGCCTTTTCCAGCGTCATGCCGAGGTCGAAGGGGACGGCGCGCGCCACCGCATCCGTGTCCTGATAGCTCATGCCCATCACGCGCCCCACATCGCGGATGCAGCCCTTGGCCTGAAGCGTGCCGAAGGTGATGATCTGGCTGACGTGATCCGAACCGTACTTGCGCGCCACATAGTCAATTACTTCCTGACGGCGCTCGTAGCAGAAGTCCACGTCAATATCGGGCATGGTGACGCGCTCCGGGTTCAGGAAGCGTTCGAACAGCAGCTGATATTTCAGCGGATCCAGCATGGTGATGTTCAGCGTGTAGGCGACGATGGAACCAGCGCCGCTGCCACGTCCGGGGCCGACCATGATCCCCTGACTCTTGGCATAGCGGATGAAGTCCCACACAATCAGGAAGTAGTCCACATAGCCCATGCTGGCAATGACGCTCAGCTCGTAGTTCAGGCGCGTCCAGGGTTCGTCGCCCTCTTTGGCCTCGGGATAGCGCTGCTTCAGGCCTTCGTGGGTCAGCCGGGTCAGCATTTCCAGCGCCGTTTCGCCCTCCGGCACGGGGTAATGCGGCAGCCGCGTCACGCCGAATTCAAATTCCACCTGACAGCGGTCGGCAATTTTCTGCGTGTTGTCAATGGCATCCGGGCACGCGCGGAACAGCTCGCGCATTTCCGCCTCACTCTTGACGTAGAGCTGGTTGGTTTCCATGCGCATGCGCGATGTATCCTGAAGCGTCTTGCCGGTCTGGATGCACAGCAGCACCTCCTG
>CAZGKQ010000101.1:0-5962 GCA_964526125.1 uncultured Faecalibacterium sp. | reverse complement strand
GTTCCAGCTTCACGCCCTTCTGGCGGTATACAACGCGCTGAACGTGCGCCATCAGCGCCAGAAAGTCCTCCGCCGTGCCACCACGGTTGACCAGAAAGCCGGCATGCTTCTCGCTGACCTGCGCACCGCCGATTTTCGCCCCTTTCAGGCCGCATTCGTCAATCAGCTGCGCTGCGAAAAGCCCTTCCGGACGCTTGAAGGTGCTGCCAGCGCTGAAAAGCGTCAGCGGCTGCTTTTCGGCGCGGCGGCGGTTGAATTCCACCATTTCCGCCAGCAAATCCGCGCGTTTTCCCTGCGGAAGCTGTACCGTGACCTGCGTGATCACTTTGGATTCCTTCATCAGCCGGGAAAAACGGTAGCCAAACTGCATGTCCGGCCGACTGTAGCGGAACGGCTCGCCCTGCATGTTGTAGCCTTCCACCAGCGTCACCACCTGACTCAGCTCGCCGCCATATGCCCCGGCGTTCATGTATACGCCACCGCCGATGGTTCCCGGAATGCCGCTGGCGAAAGTCAGTCCGCCCAGATCATGTTCCGCCGCCAGCATGGCAGCGGTGGACATCATGGCTCCGGCCTGAATGTGAATCCGGTCGCCATCCACCTCCATGCCCTGCATGCTTCGGCAGATGCGAATGACCAGTCCGCGGATGCCCCCGCTTTTGACCAGCAGATTGCTGCCATTGCCCATCACCGTCACCGGCACACCCAGCTCGCGCGCCGTATCAATCAGCAGTGGAATCTGCTCCGGCGTGTCAGGCGCGGCCATCAAATCCGCCGGGCCACCCAGATGCAGCGTCGTGTAGCGCGCCATATCAGCATTTTCTTCCAGATGCAGGGTTGAATCTGCTGCCTGAAGGCGCGCCATCAGCTCGTGCAGGGCGCTTTGTTCCATGATACCTGTTTCACTCATCCGTTATCCTCCCACCACTGATTGTACCAAACAACACCGGAATACCATGCAAGTGGCCAGCATGGTTTCCCCCATCACATCGTATGCAGCTGGCCGGCAGAACAGACCAGGCCGCAAAAAAGCTGCGTCCGTGGCCTCCAATGCGGAACTGCGGAACGCAGCCAGAAGGTATTATATCTCCATCGCCTCAAACCGACGGCACCAGGTATATTTGCTGATGGCGCTGGAAAGTGCGTTGGGACAGGAATAGCTCAGCAAATCCCGAATATAGGGCGGCATGACCTGATTAAACTTGACTTCCAGAATGATGTCGTTGTTGTCAAAAGGCGGCACCGTCGCCACCGCCGGGTTGAAGAGATCAATGCTGTTCATGCCCGTGCGCAGCTGCTTGTCAAAGGTGATGCGTACTTCTTCCGCCGGATGCAGATACGCCTCGCGCACATAGTCCACAATCACCACCGGACGCAGCAGATGGCACGTCATTTCGCGGTAGACATCGCTGAGCAGACCATAGCGCGTCTGTTCAAGACCCGTGGGATCACAGGCAATGATCTGCTCGGCCAGATCGCGCGGAATGGACAGGCTGCGCTTGGAAATCAAGCTGCCCACCTTCGTCTTGCATTCCAGCTTGATGTTCGTGTCACGCATGTTGTAGATGCGGATGCGGTACTTGTCGCGGTTCTGATCGCCATCCATCTTGTCGAAATAGGCATCGTTGAAGATGGTGTCAAAATACAGCGAGCGAATGTGATACTCGTTGTTTTCATCCCCGTTGGGATCGCGCCATAACACCCGATCCAGCTGCCGCGACAGCACCTGATACTGCATCTCATTGATAAAGAACTTCAGCTCATGCCGCAGGGGTATGTTGCGTGCCATGGCCTTCGCCCCCTTCCATCATCAGGTACCGGCTTCCGTCTGGCAGGCCACGAGCGTCGCATCGTGTACGCCCTCGATGCCCAGCATCAGCGCCACCAGATCCTGCTTGTTGTCCAGACGCACTTCCCAGGTCATTTCCGCCCCGGAGCGCGTCATCGTCTTGGAGCGCAGACGGCGGTTCTTCACGCTGCGGCGCATCATCTGATCCACGTCGTACTCTGCTTCCTCGTCATAGTGAATGACCAGCAGGTAGGCGTTGGGATTGGTGAAGTGGACGAACGTCAGCAGGAAGAGGATGGCCGCGATGGCTGCCGCCACCACCAGCGCAATCAGATACAGCTTGGCGCCCAGCAAAATGCCCATCGTCAGCGCCCAGAACATGTAGGCCGTATCCATCGGGTCTTTGACCGCCGTGCGGAAGCGCACGATGGACAGCGCACCCACCATGCCCATGGACAGCGCCACGTTGGAGGAGATGCACATGACCACCGGCGTGGTAATCAGCGTGAGCATCACCAGCGTCATGGCGAAAGAGGGGCTGTAGAGAACGCCGCGGAAGCAGCGCTTGTAGACAAAGGCAATCAACAGACCAACCACCAGTCCCAGCACCAGCGCCAGCACAATCTCAAACGGCGCAATTTCCTTGAACTGGTCAGCCAGTGCGCTGCTCAGCTGCTGGGCGAGGCCGCCGGTGGTGGTAATATTCAGCTCAGACATCGGAATTTTCCTCCTGTTCGATGGGATCCTCTGCTATTATAGCGCAGAGCGGTTCACAATGCAATGGGTTGCAGGGATTTCAGGGCGCATCAGGTGCCTGACGCGCCCCTGCACAGGGTGCCACAATGGCTCGTCACAGCACCGCATCATCCGGATAATCAGGCTGCGGGCCAAAGAGTTCTTCCATCTCGGACTGCGAAAGTTCAAATTCATCCTTGATGAAATCCCACAGACGGTGCGGCCTGACCTTCAGGGTGTTGTAGAGGCGGTTCACGCGCGTCTCCCAGTAGGTGTAGGCGCTGTCAATGCCAACCGGCACTTCGCTGGTGATAGCCTTGTCGTTCAGCTCGCCCCAGCGCGTCCAGTGGTTTTTCATTTCCGGCTTGATTTCCGCCACCACGCCGTCAAGGATTTCCGTCATGTACTCGGTGGTGAATGTTTTGTACACGTCCGCCAGCTTTTCCAGGAACTTCTGCCTGTACGCCGGATGTTCCAGGAGCTTAAGCAGAATGGTGTTGTCAATCTTCTGCTCGCCCATGCCAACTTCCTTCAGGTAGCTCCACGGGCTGTTGAATTTGGAATTGTACAGGCCGTAGTCCGCGTCGTACCAGATCCACTTCCACTTGCTGCCTTCCTGATGCAGCCGGTAGTAGCGGATGTTACCAATGTCGGAGTTGCCCACAAACATTTCCAGCGCCATGTATTCAAACAGATTGTCCACATCCACGTTGTCCAGAATGTATTGCAGATCCTCCGGATTGTTCGCCGGATCTCCAGCCTTGATCTTCTTGAGCATGGCGCGGTATTCCTTGTTAGAGCCGAAGCACACCGAGCCATTGGCTTCCAGAATGTCCATTTCGTCCGCCTGATCCAGCGAAAGCCCCTCATGCTGTGCCACAAAGAAGCGATCCACGCGCTCGCGCAGGTTCATGTGACCCCAGTACTGGCCGTTTAAGTAGACCGACACCGGCTTCCACGCTTGATGCAGCACCGTTGAGCCATACGCATCCAGCAACCGGGACTGGAAGCCATCCAGCAGACGGGTGGACATGGCGTCGTTGCCGGAATTTCGCAGTACCAGCGACTTGTACTCCGTGTATGGCCTGTCCTCAAACAGCGCCGCAGCAAAAGTCTTTTCGCCGTAGAGTGACTTGGCACGGATTTTCATGGACTTCTGCGGCATATCCAGCGAGTAGTTGCCAATCAGGCCAATCGCCACGCCCTGCGACAGCAGCTGCGTGCCGTCCGTGTCGTAGTATTCCAGATAGCCTTCGCGCATCGTCTTGCCGTACTGGCGGTAGACGGTGTTTTTGAAGGGGATGCCACCGGATTTATCGATGTCCGGCCCTTCGGCCAGCATGCCGTCCGTCTCGTTCCACAGCTCCTCCGGGTCAACCGTAATGCAGACCACCGGCGTGGAGTAGTAGGTTTCCACCAGATACGTTCCCGTCGTCACCGTGCTGGCCTTGTAGTTGGGATCAGCCGGAAAGGCGCGCGCACGCAGGGTGGTGGTACGGGTGAAGGTAATGTCCTGCCCGGTGTAGAGGTAGCCCTTCTCCATCGTCGGCACAGAACCGTCGAGGGTATAATACACCGTGGTATTTTCCGGAATCGTGAAGCCTGTGACGACCGTCCCCTTGTGCTTGCCCGGTTCTATGAGCAGCTCCGGTGCTTCTGCGTAGCCCAAAAAGGTGTTGGTGTCATTGATTGCGCCAGCGGTAGCCGTTTCGTAATAAAAAAAGCCCTCACGCCCGAGGGTGCGGCCGTAGGACACGTTCGTTGGAATTTCCGGCAGCACCACTTTGTCCAGTATTTTGCCCGTCGGGTCAGCAAGCACGAGCACCTCGCCGCCGCTCTTTTTCAGCTTGAAAGAGGTGTGTGGCTCAGCGGTGTTGTTCAGGGCGGTGTTGCCATCGCACCAGATAATCTTGTACTCCCCCGGCATGATGTACGTTCCATCAGGAAACTGCCATTTCCGCGCCCGGCCAATGTTGTCGGACAAACCATAGCCAGACAGATCCACCACCTGCGAGGAGGCGTTGTAAATCTCCACCCAGTCCACATAATCGCCGGTGGAAGACATGACCGCCGTATCGTTGGAGGCCATCACCTCCGTGATGTAAACCCCCGTGGGGTTGAGGGAGCGAAGGATGTAATCCATCCTGTTCGCTCCCTCCTGCGTGTTGGGCAATCCAGGCGTGGGGCTGTTGGTCACGATGAACACGCCGTTTTCGTTGCGCGCGTAGGAAGCATCCTCCGGCACATTGTCCAGCGTCACGCGATCCACCAGCCGTCCCCGGCTGTCGGAGAGAATCACGTTGTCGTGCTCCGCGCTCAGGCGGAAGTTGGCGTGCGGCACGGCATTCAGGTCGGTGTTGGGGGAATCATCCCCGTTGCAATAGACCAGATAATACCCATGCGGCTCAATCGTCGCGCCGGAGGGGAAGCGCCACTTCAGCGGCTTGTTCTCCTTGTCGCTCAGCGCGTAGTTGTCCAGCGAAATGACCTGATCGGTCGTGTTGTACAGCTCAATCCAGTCGCAGACCACACCGTTGTCGTCGGTGTAACCGGTCAGCGGATCCGGGCAGACCTCGTTGATAATCAGCGCGCCCTCCGTCACCAGCGTCGCCGAGCGGTACGCCTGATGTCCGATCGTGGTGTTTTCATAGCCGGGGCTGTATTCATACGTCTGCGCCCAGGTGCCATCCGCCAGCCGGGCGTAGCTTTCATCCGCGCCCAGAATCGGCGTTTTCACCGAGTCGATCAGGTAGGCGCTGGCATCGTAGAGGAACAGCGTCTCCCCGTTGCTGGACAGGCCGAACTTGGCGTGCAGCGGTTTGCCCACCACGGCCTGATTCGTCTTGTCGCACAGCACCAGCACGCGCTCACCGGCGGCCAGCGTCATGTCCGGAAAGAGGAATTTGATGGACGTATCGTTATCCGACAGGCCGACGTTTTTCAGATTCATGTCATGGTCGGAGCTGTTCCAGATTTCCAGCCAGTCCGGGTAATTGCCGTTTTCATCCGGCATGGCGGTCTGGTTGGAGGCCATGACCTCGCTGAAAACCAGACCTGTATAGTCATAGAGCTGTCCGGCTGTTCCGGCGAGATTTTCTCCCGTTCCCACGGAATAGTATGCCCGGCGCACCGGCTCCTTCGGGCTGACCAGCACGATCAGGGCAACCAGCGCAATCAGGGCAATGCAGACGATCACGTTCAGCACGCGCCGTTTTTTCTTGCGGTAGCTGACCGCCGGAGGTGTCTGAACCTTTCTGGCCTCCGTGCGGCGCTGCCGTCTTTCAGGCTGATTAGACTGCATGGCGATCCTTTCTGCGGCCAGCGCCTGATGGACGCTGCCGCGCAAAAATGGGGAAAACTGCGTTTTCCGCCGCTTTTCATCCTTTCATAGAACGATTCAACACCGTTCTAACCTGCATTGTATCATAAAAACCCTTC
>CAZGKQ010000100.1:0-6005 GCA_964526125.1 uncultured Faecalibacterium sp. | reverse complement strand
AAATATCATACGACCGCTCGCCGCGGTTGGTCTGTTCGACCACATAGGGAATCAGATTCAAGCTTCGTACCTCCTTGCTGCGCCATTCCGCCGCAACCCTGTCATGGCCGGAAAAAGGCACTCCCAGACAGTGTACACAGCGCAGACGCTCACTATGCGCGCCATGCCCAAATCAGTGTCTTTTCCTGCCTTCGCGTCATGGACGGCATGATTTTCTCCAAAATTCTGAAAGACGCGGGAGCAGTCGCGTCCAAAGCCGTGACCTGTCTCCCGCGTTGATAACGGTATGGATTACTCTTCGGACGTGGTCTCCGCCGCAGCGTCCTCAGCCACGGTCTCCGCGTCTTCCGCTTCCGGCTGCTTGTCCACGACGGTCGCACCAGCCTTCAGCAGGTCGCAGACCTTCTGGATGGCGGCCAGATCGGACAGATAGTTCTTCTGCTCCGCAGTCATGGAAGAAGTGAAGGCTTCCAGCTCCTGACCGGCGCGCTCCGCCTGCTTGGCGATCTGCGCGTTCACTTCTTCCTCGGTGGGTTCGGCATTTTCGGCCTTGCGGATCGCTTCCAGCACCAGCTGGATCTTCACGCGGTTCTCCGCTTCGCCACGATACTGCTCGGCGAACTGCTCACGGGTCTGACTGGTGTACTTGAGGTAGTCCTCCATACGCAGACCCTGACGCATCATGGAATACTCCACGTCACGCAGGACATAGTTCAGCTGATCGTCGATCATGGCAGTGGGGATGTCCATCTGCGCGTTGGCGACGGCCTTTTCAATCAGCGCGTTCTCGATTTCCACATCATAGTTGCGGTCGGCGATCTCGTGCAGCTTCTTTTCCACATCGGCCTTGTAGGCATCGAAGGTGTCAAAGCCCTTATCCTGCGCGAAATCGTCGTCCAGCTCCGGCAGCTCGGTCATGGTGATGCTGTTGACCTTCACATGGAAGACCGCTTCCTTACCGGCCAGGTTCTCCGCATGATACTGCTCGGGGAAGGTGACATGCAGATCCTTCTCCTCGCCAATCGTCATGCCGACCATCTGCTCTTCAAAGCCGGGAATGAACGCGCCGCTGCCAATCTTGAGCGTCTGCGCCTGCGCCGTGCCGCCCTCGAAAGCCACGCCGTCCACCGTTCCGGCATAGTCCAGATTCACCGTGTCGTTGTAATCCACGCCACGATCCGTCACGTCGATGGTACGGGAGGCCTTCTGCTGATCCTGCTTGATGCGGTTATCAACTTCCTCGTCCGTCACTTCTTCCTTCGGCTCGACCTCGACCGTCAGGTTCTTATATTCGCCCAGCGTCACGTCCGGGCGCACAAACACTTCCGCCGTGAACTTGAGATCCTTGCCCGCGCCGATTTCCTCGACGTTCACTTCCGGACGATCCACGGGTTCGACGTTGTGTTCCACAAGCGCCGCCTGATACAGCTCCGGGAAGATCGCTTCCAGTGCGTCATCATAGAACACACCGGCACCATAAACGCGCTCAATCACCGCACGGGGCGCCTTGCCCTTGCGGAAGCCCTGCACGGTGATCCTGCTGCGTTCCTTCAGGTAAACCGTGTTCAGCGCCTTATCAAAATCTTCTGCCGGGACAACAAAGGTCAGCTTCACCTTGTTGCTGGAAATCTTTTCAAAAGTCGTACTCATCGGAATTTATTCCCTCCTGCACTCTCATCCGGGATCGCTGCCCCGGTTATGCGTTTCATAAATTCTATACGCACGGAGTTTATTTTATCACATTTACCGGGGCATTGCAAGATGTTCCGGTGATTTTCGCAAATAAATGCGGAAATTACCGGCCATGACGGCAGATTTCGGAGAGAAATTTCGGCGATGCACAGTCCTTTTCCCAGCCTTTTTCAGAACCGCTTGCGCTTTTTTCATCCCCATGCTATAATTTCTTCTGAAAAAAAGAAAAATAATTTCTGCATTTTCGGGAAGAGAAAGGAGGGCTGATTCGTTTGATTGATGAACCCACCCAAACGCAGAAGGAGGCGACATCGGTGCAGCAGGCAATCCCCTCAACCGCAGCGGCCAGAGGGCTGGACGATTCCTATCAGCCCGTACCGGACGTTCGGGACGATCCGGCCTATTTTGCCGGTCTGTATGAGCAATATGCCACGGACGTTCTGCGCGTCTGCTACTTTTATCTGGGCGATCGCGAAAAGGCCGAGGACGTGTGTCAGGACGTTTTCGTCCGTCTGATGACGACGCATCCCTTCCTCCAACCGGGACGCGAAAAATCCTGGCTGCTGAAGGTTGCCCTCAACCGCTGCCGGGATCTCTGGCGCGGCGCGTGGCTCAAGCGCGTCGTGCTGGGTGGCCCTGCGTTTGAGATGATTCCGGCACCGGATGATTTTGCACGCCACGATGAGCGCGAAGCCATGATGAGCGCCATCAACCAGCTTCAGGCCCCCTTCAAGGAGATCATTCTGCTGCATTATTATCAGGGCATGAACATCTCCGAAATGGCGGAAATGCTGGATTTACCCGAAGGAACCGTTTCCTCGCGCCTGAGCCGGGGAAGAAAAAAGCTTGAATCCATTCTCTCGAAAGGAGGCGATGTCCGGTGAAGCGCCCTGAACAGCATGATTCTCTGGAGCAGCAGCTCCGGAATCTGCCTGAAACCGCTGCCCAGTCTCTGGCCGGATTGACCGCCGGAGCTGAACTGAACCACCGTATCCAGATGGCCGTGCGCGAGGCCAATGCGCCAAAGCAGTCAAAAACTACCCTTGCGCTGCGCCGACTGGTTCCGGCCGCCACCCTGTGCGCTGCTGCGGTTGCGCTCTTTGTGGGACTTTCTCCCCTGCTCAATCCACCGGAAACCGCGCCGCTGATTCAGACCAGCTCACTGGGTGATGATACGCCCGTCGTGACCGAGCCGCTCCTGCGCGGCGACCTGAACGACAATGACGTGACCATCGGCGCGAAAAAGAGCGTCCCCTCCTATCGAAATCTGTGGTCAAAGAGCAGCAACGGCAGTTTTCCCCTTATTGGCGTGAACGGCAGCTATTACCGCATGATGACCTCCCCCCAGCGCGTTTCCTCTTCGCTCCTGGGCGGCAGCATCGGCGTGGTTGCTGAGTACACCACGGAGCCGTCTCTTTCCGGCACCGACGTGATTCTCTCCAACACGGCCTCAGCCGGCACGACGGTCTACGAAATCAGCGGCATGGGCGGCACGCTCGTGGCTGCGGAGGTGGATGGCAAGACGCGTCTGTTCCAGCGTGTGAGCTTCAACGGACACGCGCTCGTCGGCTCAGAGACGCTGGCAGATACCCTGCAAGCTGAAGGCCACATCGCCGCCATTGAGCTGAGCGACGTGGGCACCATCACCGACAGCGCGGCCTGTGCCGACCTGTACGCCACGCTGATTGCCAACGCCACCTACGAAAGCAGCGGTTCCATCAGCGCCAGTCAATCGCTGCTGATTGAGCTGGACAACGGGCTGGTGATTCAGATGGCCGTCAAAAACGACCGTCTGGCCGCCTGCGGAACCTGGTCATGCCCCGAATTCTTTGAAGCCTTTGAAGCCTACTGCGACGCTGCGCAGGGCGAATAACATTCAGCCGGAACAGTTTCTGCTGCTCCGGCCTGTTTTGATTTCACGAAGGAGATTTTCCCATGAACATCGAGCAGATTGACCCCATCCGCCAGCACGACATGGCCATGCGTCTGGGCTGCGTCTTCCGCGAAAATGGCGAATTTGCGGAAATAAGCCGGGAGTTGGCGGATTATCAGGAGCAGACAGCACCGATTCCCGGCGTGCGCTTTGGCTTCTACAACGACGACATTGAGCCGTTGCTGCGCATGGTCGCCACGGTGGACGAAGCGTGGCCTGTCTATTTTCAGGCGGATTCGCCCATTTTCTGCGCCTTTTGCGACGACCAGCCCGTTTCCTTCTGTCTGGTGGACGAAGAGGTGGACTGCATGATTTCCCGACCCGGCGTGAAAATCGGCAGCATCGGCTGTGTGGGGACGCTTCCGGCCTGGCGTGGTCGCGGCATCGGCCTGCGGATGGTTGATCTGGCCACGCTGCTGCTGAAGGAAGCCGGTTGCGACAAGGCCTACATCTCCTACACCGCCATTGACTTCTGGTACGCCCGACTGGGTTACAGCACCTTCACACGCTTTGATATTCCCTGACTGGCAGCAGAAAAGGCCATGTGTTTTTGCGACACACGGCCTTTTTTTGTGGACTTTATCAAATTTCACCCGTTCAGGCTTCCGCCTTTTTGGGCATCAGCGTCCGCGCCCAGATCAGGTAGAACGTGGCGGACATGATAATCCCCACAATCCAGCCCACCGGCCAGGAATACCACACGCCGGTGATGCCGAAAATCGGCGACAGCACGAAGGACAGCACCACACGCAGGAACAGATCGGACAGCGTGGCAATCATGAATTGCAGCATCCGGGCTGCGCCGCGCTGAACGCCGTCCACCATCAGCTTGATGGTCAGCAGCGCATAGAAGGGCGTGACGATGTGCAGGAAGCTGATGCCGACCTCCACCGCCGCCTGATTGCCGTCGTTGATAAACGCCTGCACCAACGGTTGCGCAAAGACCCAGAACACCACGGCGAAGGCCAGCCCCATCACCACGCCGATCTTCACGCCGCTGCGGCAGCCCTGACGCACCCGTTCATACTTCCCGGCACCGAGGTTCTGGCTGGTATAATTGCTGATGCCGTTCCCCAGCGCCGTCACGGAGGTGACAAACATGTTATTGAGCTTGATGGCCGCCGTATAACCGGCCATGCAGGCCGTGCCGAAGCCATTGATGACGCGCTGCACCAGAATGTTCCCCACGCTGATGAAACTCTGCTGAATGGCGCTGGGGATGGCGATCACCAACATCTTTTTCAGCAGCTTTCCAGAGAAGAGGGGGCACTTTTCCTCCCCGACTTCGCGGTGAACCTTCCAAAGCACCGCGATCACGGCGACCAGACCGCTGATGGACTGGCAGAGGAAGGTCGCCCACGCCACGCCGGGCACGCCCATATGAAAATTGCGCACAAACAGAATATCCACAAAGATATTGGCCACCGAGGAGACAGCAAGAAACCAGAACGGCGTTTTGGAGTCCCCCAGCGCGGAAAAAATGCCCGTCGACACCTGATAGAGCATCAGGAAGACGTAGCTGAGCAGATAGATCTGGATATATGCCAGCGAATCCGCCATGGTTTCCAGTGGCGTATCGAGCATGTGCAGCATCCATTCGGAAGTCAGCAGTCCCACGCCCGTCAGCACCAGCGCCAGCAGACCGGAAAAAATCAGCGCCGTGGTGACGCAGGTATGCACGCCGCGCATGTCCTTCTGTCCATACAAATTCGCCGACACCACCGATGTGCCGATATTACAGCCAAAGGCGATGGCGATGAAGATCAGGGTGATTTCCGAGCTGTTGCCCACCGCTGCGAGGGCTTCCGTTCCCTCATAGCGTCCGGCGACAAAGCTGTCGGCTATGTTATACAGCTGCTGGAAGATGATGCTGCCAAAGAGTGGCAGCGAATAGCCCAGGAGGACGCGTCCCGGTTTGCCCACGGTCAGGTCTTTCATTGACAAAGCCTTCTTTCTGCTTTTGATGCCATGTTTCTTGCCCGACCGTCATTTTACGCCTGCTTTGCGCAAATGTAAATGGCTTGGCCGCCCTTTTTCCGACACAAAAGGGACAGGCGGAGGGAAAGTGAGGGGGAAATGATACTGTTTTTCAGGTGCAGCTGGTAAGGAAGTTTGTGCCGCGACGCTGGACGCGCGGTCAGGGGCGGAGTTGCTGACTTCGTTGCGGCTGGGTTTTGTGTGACGCCGCGGCTCTTCGAGCGCGAGCTGGTTGAGTGTTTTTTTGGAAAACCGGAATAGATTATTTCTTCTTTCAGAATTTTTTTGTTGCACTGGGGCGTTGCCCCAGACCCCACAAGGGCTTTGCCCTTGACCCACGAAGGGTCTTCGGTAGATTGTCAAGCAAGTGCAACACTTTCTTCCTCACTTTTTTCAAAGAAAA
>CAZGKQ010000099.1:0-6047 GCA_964526125.1 uncultured Faecalibacterium sp. | reverse complement strand
TCAAAATCCGGCCCCGATGCAAACAGCCCGTGCTGCGCCCAAATCGCCGCCTGATAATGCTTCATCAGCTCCGAAGTCGCCATCGCAATCGCCGCGCCGCCCGGCACCATCCACGGACAGACCCCAACACCTTCCGGAAAAACCACCGGGCATTCCGTCGCGCTCTGCCACAGCGCACGCGAAAAATCGCGGTCGGTCAGCGGCAAAATGTAGGTCATGGCAATCACGTTCGTCGCATGACAGTGGTAAATAACGCGGTTGAGGCCGCCGGTGGCTTCCTTGCGGACGCTGTGATTCATGAAGTGGCTGGGGAATTCGCTCGTCGGTTTCGCGCCGCCCTCAAGTCCCCAGACGATGCGCCAGCTGTCGCCAGCGTCGTTGATTTCCACAATGCCGATATTGTGCTCAGGGTCAAGCGCCACATTGCGGAAGAACTTCCCCGAACCGGTGGTGATGAAGTATTCTCCGGCGAGGTTATCGGCCTGCACGCCCATATTGACCCATTCGCCGGGTGTCGGGCGGAAGAAGGGGCGGCACTTCGCCACTTCCTCCTCTTTCATGCGGTAGGTGAGGTTGCCGCCGTTCCGTTCGTGCCAGCCCTGATCCCATCCGTCGGTGCACATGCGGATATAGCCTTTGATGATGTCCAAATCCAGTATACTCATGGTCTGGTGTCTCCTTTTATTTCTTGTTTTATATTGTTTCTTGTGCTGATGAACATGCTTTTTTCCTTTGCGCAGGAGGCTTCTTCCTCTGGCGGAAACTTCCCCCGAAAAGGGTTTGCCCGAAGGGGTCTGGGGGCGACCGGAAAGCCCACAGAACTCCGAGAAAATCCAAGTTTTGAGTTGAAAACAACTCAAAAACAAGATTTTTTTCCATCGCAGGGGATTCCGCCTCTGCGGAGGCGGCCAAAGGGCTTTCCGATCGCCCTTTGGAAACCTTCGGGCTTACTGGCGCATGAGCAGCACCGCCTGCTCATACTCCTTCACCGGAGCCAGCCAGTCCATCCCCACCGGAACGCCGCACTGGCGGCAATATTCATCCCAGACCTCCCCAAACGGCATGGTCTTCAGTTCCTCCTGCCGCACCATCAGCTCGGTGAACTGCTGCGTGTCCTGCAGGCGCTGGAATAGCTCGTTCGGGGTCAGCAGGGCGCTCAGCAACGCCTTCTGCACGTTGCGGAAGCCCACCGTCCACGCGGCGATGCGGTTGATGGACGCGTCAAAGTAGTCCAACGCGATGTTCACCCGGCCATCCAGACCGCCGCAGCGCACAATTTCCTTGCAGATTTCCTTCGTTTCGTCGTCCAGCAGCACCACATGGTCGCTGTCCCAGCGGATGGGGCGCGTGATGTGCAGCGCAATTTCCGGGAAGAAGGAGAGCAGCGCCGGAATCTTGTCGCTGACGACCTCCGTGGGATGATAATGGCCGTTGTCCATCAGCGGAATGCAGCGGTCGCGGTTGAACGCGGCGTAAGCCAGGGCGAATTCCGCGCTGCCAACGGTGTACGCTTCCAGACCGATGCCGAACACCTTGCTTTCGATGCACGGCTTGACCAGACGGAAGTCATACGGTTCGCTGAGGATTTCGTCGATGCTGGCGCGGTAGCGGTCGCGCGGCCCTTTGCGATCCGCCGGAATATCCTTGAAGCCGTCGCCCGTCCAGATGTTCATGGTGCAGGGCTGACCCAGCTCTTCCGCCAGATACTGGCTGATGCGGATGCACGCCTTCCCATGGTTAATCCAGAACCGGCGCGTCTCCTCGTTTGGGCTGGACAGCGTGAGCGGATCGCACTTCGGGCTGGAGAAGAAGGTCGGGTTGAAGTCCGCGCCCAGGCCGCGAGCCTTGCAGAATTCCACCCATTTGCGGAAGTGGCGCGGTTCCAGCGCATCGCGGTCGACCCACGGATTCTCCTCATCGAAGATGGCGTAGGATGCGTGCAGGTTAATCTTCTTCGTGCCGGGGCAGAGGGACAGCACGAGGTCGATATCGCGCATGAGTTCTTCCGGCGTGCGGGCGCGTCCGGGGTAATTGCCGGTGGTCTGGATGCCGCCGGTCAGCGGCTTGCTGGGGTCGGTATCGAAGCCGCGCACGTCGTCGCCCTGCCAGCAGTGCAGCGAAACGGGCACGGTCTTCAGCCGCTCGATGGCGGTGTCGGTGTTGATGCCGAGCGCGGCATAGGCGCGTTTTGCTTCTTCATAGCTCATGGTCTTGACCTCCTGTGGGTGTTTTGGTGTTTTTTGTATTGGCGTGATATTCCCTGCCTGTTTTGTGTGCGAGTTCTGGGGGCTTTCCGGTCGCCCCCCCAGACCCCTTCGGAGTCGCCTCCGATGGGGTGGAATTGTATGAAAGAATTATTCCTCCCGGGGAATCCTGGCCTGTACCGCCAGATTTCCCAGCGCCGTGGCTTCGATGGGGAGCGCAACGACTCTCATGCCAGTGGACAGTTCGGTCATTTCGTTCAGAAGCTGATTCTTTGCGCCGCCACCGGCGATGTAGAGCGTGTCCCAGTGCTGACCGGTGACGTCGCTGAGCTGCTTGACGGCCTGACCGTAGCTGTGCGCGAGGGAGAGGAAGACCGTTCGGATCAGGTCGCTGTCTGACAGATCGGGCTGGGCGAGACAGGCGCGAATTTCTGCCATCATGTCCTCAGGGGCGACGAAACGGGGGCCGTTGACGTCAAAAAGTTCGGTAGCGGTGCTTTGGCGTGCCATCTGCACCATTTCGGGGAAGGAAAGGTTCAACTGCTTCTGCACGCACTGAATAATCCACAGCCCCATGATATTCTTCAGGTAGCGGATGTAGCCCACGCCGCCCTCGTTGGTGAAGTTATAGCGTCTGCTTTCTTCCGTCGTGATGGGGGAAGAAAGCTTTACGCCCAGCAGCGACCATGTGCCGGAGGAGAGGAAGGGCGCGTTTTCCGGCATGGGGATGCCTTCCACGGCGCTGGCGGTGTCGTGCGTTGCGCAGAGGACGACGTTCGTCTGGCCGCCGACAAACTGGGCGATTTCCGGCTTCAGCATGCCCAGCACCTTTCCTGGCTTTGTCAGCTTCGGGAAGAGCGAGAGGGGCAGCGACAGCGCGGATAAAATCTCCGGATCGTACTCGCGAGCGTTCGCGTTGACCAGTCCGGTTGTCGTGGCGTTGGTGTACTCACGCGCCCTTACGCCGCAGAGGAGGTAGAGCAGATATTCCGGTACCATCAGAAAATCGTCCGCTTGCTGAAGGCGACCGGCGGCAGCGTCGGCGCAGAGCTGGTAAATGGTATTAAAGGGCTGGAACTGGATGCCCGTGCGCTGGTAGAGCGTCTCGAAGGGAATCTGCTGATGCACCTGCTCGATGAACGGCTGCGTGCGGTCGTCGCGGTAGGCGTAGCAGGGGAGAATCGGCTCGTCTCCCTTGAGCAGCACATAGTCCACGGCCCAGGTGTCGATGGACAGGCTGGTAATGTGCGGATACCGGGCGAAGGCGGCGCGGATGCCCTCCTTGACGTGCTGGAAAATTGCTTCAATATCCCAGATCAGATGGCCATCCTGGCGAACCACGCCGTTGGGAAAGCGATAGACCTCCTCGGTCTGCATGCGGCAATTTTCCTCCCAGCCGACGATGTGCCGCCCGGAAGATGCGCCGATGTCGATGGCTAAGTAAACGGGTTTCATACGCCACTTCCTTTCTCGTGGTGAACGGATGCTATACTGGTTCTATTATACGACAACTTTCGCCGCTTGGCTATCAAAAAGGGATTGTAATTTTGAGAAAAAGTCTACTTTTTCAAATCTGTCCAAAAGGCTGGAAATCGAGGGGCATCTGGTGTATAATACGGACAGATAAACATTGGAGGAATGCCCCATGTTGACCTACACGATGGACATTTTGCCGGAAAGTATCTGGCTGCGAACGACCCCCGGAGCGTCGGCGTTGCGACAGCCCTACAGTTGCACGGAAGCCGGGCTGTATCTGGCGCAGGAGCATTTTTCCACTGCCCGAACGCACAAGGACAGCTACATCCTGTTTTACACCCTGCGTGGCAGCGGCCTGATTGAGCAGGGGGACAGCAACGTGCTGCTCCACGCCGGTCAGGCGCTGCTGATGAACTGCCGCATGCCCCAGCGCTATGCCACCGCCCCTGGACAGCACTGCTGGCATCACTACTGGGTGCATCTGGACGGTTTCGGCGTGGCGGCGATGGAGGAATGGCTGCTGCCAGACAAAAAGCTGACCCCGGTCACGATTCAGGAGCCACCACAGGCCGAAGCGTGCTACCAGACGATTCTGGCGCAGATGGAGGGCGGCACGGTGGAGAGCATGATGCAGACCTCGCTGGCGCTTCATCGGCTGCTGACCTGCTGCGTGCAGGGGCTGCTGCATCAGGAGCAGGCGGAGAGCAATCAGCAGGTCATTCTGCAAGCTGCCCGTCACATCCGCGAACATTACAACCGCGACCTCTCCCTGAACGACCTGCTGCACACGGCGCACATGAGCCGCAGCTACTTCCTGCGCCTGTTTCGTCGCTACATCGGCACGACGCCGCACCAATACCTCATCAGCACGCGCATCACGCAGGCGAAAGCGCTGCTGGTCATGACGGAATGGAGCATCGGGCGAATTGCTCGTGAAGTCGGCTTTGGCGACGCCAGCGTTTTTTCGATGCGCTTTTCGGCCATCGTGGGGCAGAGTCCGTTGCAGTACCGGAAGAACGCGGTGCAGCAGGAGCGGTGGGAAAAATAAAAAGCGTAAATTCCCAAAGTAAATGCAGCCGAAGCATTTGCTTTGGGAAACTTACGCTTAACGTCCGATTTTTGATTCAAACAATCCATCTCTTATACAGTACACATACACCCTGGCCCCCGGCAGCCGTGGCAGCCGCGTTTCTACGTCCCATTCCGGATAGAGCCGACGCAGCACCACCGTGTCCCCGGCTACCAGCGCCACGAAGGACAGAAAGTGTTCACGGGACTGTGGATGCGCAGAGCGGATGCACCATTCGTTTTCGATGGGCGTGATTTGGATGCGATGCGCTTCGTCTGCCGGTTTGGCTGTCAATAAGGGCAGATTTTTGCCGCAGCAGACGATTTCCGCTGGGGCGGAGGTGGCCAGAATGTTGCCGCAATGCGGACAGACCGCGAAGGCTGTTTTTTTCATATTTCCTCCTTGCAGGGCGTTCATGTTCAGCTCACCCTGCATCAGCTGTTCCAGTTGGACGTGAAATACCTGCGCCAGCAGCGGCAGCAGGGAGACGTCCGGAAGCCCCTGACCACGTTCCCATTTGCTGACGGCTTTGTCGCTGACATGCAGCTGCTCTGCCAATTCTGCCTGCGTCAAGCGCTGCTCCAGACGAAGGGTGCGAATGAGTTGCCCCATTTTCTCCGGATTCATGTTTTCCTCCTCCTTCTGGTCGTCTTCGCTGAACGACCCGGTTTGAATGATAGCACACTTTCTGCCGCCACACAACCGACGCTGCGTAGAGCGGCTTTTTTTCGGGGCGGCGAGAAAAATGCAATTTTCGCGAAAAAAAGCTGCAAAACATCTTGTCAAGGAATTGTCAATATGCTATAATCATGTCCAGCCTGCTTGGACGGGCGAAGAAAACGGTTTTTCGCCCCTTTCGGCTTGCAGGAAGACAAGCGCCGGGGGAAAAGCTGGAGAGAAGGAGATTACAGGCATGGGCAAGGTCAGTTCATTCCTCAAGCGGAAAAACGTGCTGCTCTCCGCCAAACGCTACGGCGTGGACGCGATGGGCGCGATGGCACAGGGGCTGTTCGCCTCGCTGTTGATTGGAACGATCATCAAGACGCTGGGGCAGCAGCTTGATGTGGGGTTCCTCGTCGATGCAGGAAATTTCGCACAGCAGGTGGCAGGGCCTGCGATGGCCGTTTCCATCGGCGCGGCGCTGGCGGCACCGCAGCTGGTGCTGTACAGCTTGATTGCTGTCGGCATGGCGGCGAACAGCCTTGGCGGTGCTGGTGGCCCCCTTGCGGTCTACCTGATTACAATTGTCGCGGCGGAATGCGGCAAAATCGTGAGCAAGGAGACGAAGGTGGATATTC
>CAZGKQ010000098.1:0-6052 GCA_964526125.1 uncultured Faecalibacterium sp. | reverse complement strand
CATAATCTCCTGCGGTGACAATCCGCCCACCATGGATTCGCCCGGCTTAATCAGCTGGTCAAACAGCGCTTTCTTGCGCTGCCCCAGCGCGACCACCTGCTCCTCAATGGAGGCATGCGTCACCAGACGGATGACCTCCACCTTGCGCGTCTGGCCGATGCGGTAAGCACGATCCGTCGCCTGATCTTCCGCCGCCGGATTCCACCACGGGTCATAGTGAATCACCATGTCTGCGCCGGTCAGGTTCAGTCCCGTACCACCGGCCTTGAGCGAAATCAGGAAAATCTGTCCCTGCCCGGCGTTGAACTGCTCCGCCATTTCCACGCGGCGTTGCGCCGGGGTATCGCCGTCCAGATACATCGTTTCATATCCGGCATCTTCCAGCTCCGTGCGCAGGATGCGCAGCATGGAGGTAAAGGCGCTGAACAGCAACACGCGCCGTCCCTTGGCGATAGCCTCGGGCAGCATGTCCAGCAGCATGTCCAGCTTGCCGGAGGTTCCGGCATAATCGTCCAGCACCAGCGACGGATGGCAGCAGATTTCACGCAGCTGCGTGATGGCCGCCAGCACCTCCGTGCGCCCACGCTCGAAGCCCTTCTCCTTGACGATGGTGTCCACCCGCTGGCGTAGGCGCATCATCGTGGCTTCGTACACCTTGGCCTGTTCCGGACTCATCTGCGCCGTGAAGACCGATTCGATCTTGTCCGGCAGCTCAGTCAGCACTTCCTTTTTCAGGCGGCGCATGAGGAAGGGGCTGATGCGGCGGCGCAGATCCTCCGCATCCGTGCCATCCTGATAGCGGCGCAGGAAGGCGCTGTAGCTGAGCAGATAGCCCGGCAGCACAAAGTTGAAGATGCTCCACAATTCGCCCACACCGTTTTCCAGCGGCGTGCCGGTCAGCGCAAAGCGCGTCTGCGCCCTGAGCTGGCGCACGGCCTGTGCGCCCTTGCTACCGGCGTTTTTGATGTGCTGCGCCTCGTCCAGAATGGCGAAGCGGAATTCAATGGTGGACAGCTGCTCAATATCCTGCCGGATCAGCGGATAGGAGGTAATCAGCACGTCCACGTCCTGCGCCTCCTTCACATGGCGGATCTGGCTGGCACGCTGCGCCGCCGACCCACCCAGCACCATCACGGACAGATCCGGTGCAAAGCGTCCCAGTTCGCTGAGCCAGTTGTAGGTCAGGGTCGTCGGCGCAACCACCAGACTGACCTGCCGTTCCCGGTGCGTCGCCATCAGCAGCGCAATGACCTGCACGGTTTTGCCCAGACCCATATCGTCTGCCAGCACACCGCCCATGTGCAGCCGATCCAGCGCCATCAGCCACTGGAAGCCGCGCTCCTGATACGGGCGGAGGCTCAGGCCGTCAGGCAGCTTCACGTCTTTGATTTCCTGCGGCTCCGTCAGCAGACGCACAGTCTTTTCCGTCTGCTCGTCCACCTCAATGGGCAGATTCAGACTTTCCATCAGGCTCTTCAAATAACAGGCGCGATAAGCTTGAAGGCGCAGTGTGTCTTCCGCCAACGCCACGGATTCCGCCCCCTCGGCCTGTGCCGCCTCAAAGATGGAATCCGCCAGCGGCAGCCATTCGTCCATCGCCGACAAATCGAGGAAGGAGCCGTCTTTCAGGCGGAAATAACGGCGACGGCGTGCCAGCGCTTCCATAATCGCCAGAATTTCCTGCGCCGGTTCGCCATCCTGCGTGAATTTCAGTTCCAGCGCCGCGCCATTCATTCGCATTTTTCCGGCGAATCTCGGCTTGCGCGGTGTCATGCGCTTAAACTCGTTGGACAGATACACCTCCGCCAGCTTCTGCATCTGCCCAACGCCCTCGCTGACGAAGCGGAAGATGGCCTCCTGCCCGGAGAGGTACACATGCCCCTTGCTGACGATGAACCCTGCCGCGCCCAGCGCATCCAGCACATGACGCTCCGCCGCCGCATCGCGCAGCAGCAGCTTTTCGCCGCGCGGCAGATTTTCCGGTAGTGGCGTTTCGTCAAATGGGTCAATCTCACGGTCGCCGTAGCGGAATTGCGCCCTGGCCACCACATCGCGCCCATTGGCTGCCCGATCCAGATACACCCTTGCCACCAGCGGCAACTGAATGAGCTGACGGCGCAGTTCGTCCGAGATTTCCACCAGTCCAGTCAGCTTCAGGAAAGGCACCAGCTCGCCCATCACCCGTGCCGCCTCGCGCACGGGGTAATCAAAGCTGCACTGGCCGCCCATCTGTTCCTGATACAGTACGCGCAGCACATTCCGCTGCTGTTCCTCCACCGCCACCACGGTTTCCCCCACCAGCGCAAAGGCGCAGGAAGGCAAAAGCGGCCTGAATTCCCGGGGGAACATCGCCAGCACCGTCAGGCCGTGCAGGTCACTGGACACGCGGAACTGAAGCGGAATTCTCCTTGCCCGAACCGGCTTGGCCGCCACGGTTTTCTCCCCTACCCTCAGGCGGAAAGGAATGTTCATCAGTTCGCGCAGGATGGCCTCAGCATACGGCTCGGGCAGCACCATTTCGCGCTGATCCGCCCCCTTCAGGTTCGTCCCGGCCTCCGCCTGTGCCATGCACAGCGCGCGCAGAATTGCCAGAATCCGATTCTGCGTCGCGCCAAAGCGCATCCATTCTGGGTGGAAGACAAAGCCCTTGCCGTATTCCACCGGTGTCTGCGTTTCCATCGCTTCCATCATCTGCGGAATCGACTTGACCACATACAGCCTGTCTTCGCCAATCAGCAGACAGATGCGCATGCGCGGCGTTGCCTGATCCTTCACCGCTTCCAGCGTCAGGCGCACCTCCATGTGGATGGTGCCTTCCTCCGGCAGCGCCCGATCCATCGCCGCCATCAGCCGGGGACCTGCGGCTTCCGCCTTGCGGCGCACCATATCGCCCATCGCGCCCTCGTCCTGACAGGCCAGCATGGCAGCCACCACATGGCGGCACGCGCCGTTCTCCCCATAAATCGGACAATTGCACCGGGACTCGCCATCGTCGGTGAATACCACATCATATCGCTCGCCGTCCGTCACCTGACAAACCAGCCGCCGGGCGCTTTTTTCCACAATGCGCACCTGTCTGGCATGATACAGCCTTTCGCCATATCGCGTTTCGTTTTCTCCTGCCAGCACGCGCAGGGTGTAAGGAACCTGAGTCACGCTTATCACTCTCACTGAAGGGATCTGTTCATCCAACGACCCCGATTTTCCCGGAAAGCGCTGAAGACATCAGCCACTTTCCTGCTCGCGTCCGGGCGGAACCATTCTGCGCCGTCCCAAAACAGCAACCCTTATTCTTTCTCCAAAAAAGCGTAAATTCCTGCTGAAGCACCGGATGTTTTTCTGCTTTTTTTGCTGCTGCACTTCTTTTTTGCCCCCTGCATAGGCTGAAAGCGGACGTTTTTTCCTGAAAGGGAGTGTTTTGATTGACTGCATCGCTCACCGGGCTGCACGCCATGCTGGCCACGCTGCTGATGTATCTGCTCACGGCCGGTGGTGCCGCGATGGTTTTTGCGCTCCGCCGCATTCAGGCGGAAGGGATGAATGCGCTGATGGCGCTGGGAGCCGGTATCATGCTGGCTGCGTCCTATTTTTCGCTGCTTTCCCCAGCACTGTCCAGCGCACAGGCGCTTTCGCAGTCCCCTGCGCTGGTTGTGGGCGTGCCGTTTCTGCTGGGTGGCATGCTTGTTCTGGCCGCCGACCACCAAATGGCACGCCACAGCCTCCGCCGCACCTCCTTCCCCAATACCCAGCGGCGAACCCTGCTGCTGATTGCCAGCATCACCCTGCATAACATTCCGGAAGGGCTGGCCGTTGGGTGCGCCTTCGGGGCGCTGTGCGGCGCGTCCACCAGTGAACTTTATGGGGCGTGGCTGCTGGCCATCGGCATTGCGCTTCAAAACTTTCCGGAAGGCGCGGCGGTCAGTTTGCCGCTTCGGCGCGATGGGTTTTCCCGTAGGCGTGCGTTCCTGTTGGGGCAGGCTTCCGGCGCAGTCGAGCCGCTGGCCGGTGTTCTGGGTGCCATGATGGCCATGCATGTTTCGACGATGCTTCCCTGCCTGCTCTCGCTTTCAGCCGGAGCGATGATGGCCGTGATTCTGCTTGAGCTTTTGCCGGAATGCCAGAAAAGCCGGTACCAGCGCCTGATGATTCTGGCGGCGCTGACCGGCTTTGTCATGATGATGCTTCTGGATACCCTTGAGCTTGGGTAAGCTCCTTATGGCGCGTCTGTCACGCAGGGTTGCGCCTCGTCCGATTCCAGCAGACACCGTGTTTCCTCCCCGACGATGCCGTCTGCCGAAAGGCCATGCTGCCGCTGAAAGCGCTGAACCGCCTCCTTGGTGGCCGGGCCGAATTGCCCATCCACCTCGCCGGTCAGATAGCCCAGCGCCTGCAAGCGCTCCTGCAATTGCCAGACTTCTTCCCCCTGCGCCCCCGACCGCAGGACAGGCGCAGCGGTGGGCAGCGACGGGTCAATCGTGACCAGCATCACGTTGCCATACCCCGGCACGGGCGTTGGCGTTCGTGCCTGTTCCGTCTTCACGTCCTGATAAACGCCCATTTCCTTCACCAGCCCAATCAGAACCAGTATCGCCAGAATCGCCAGCGCCACGGTCGCCAGTCCCTGCTTTTTCGTCCATTTTCCCTGCTGCATGGTTTGATTCCCCCATTATTTGTTGACGGATGGCGCGGCCATCCTGCATCGCCTTTTCTGCCCTTCAAGCTTCTGTTTACGGCTTTATTGTAGCGGATTTTCCCTGATGCGTCAACATTTTTCGCCTTTCTTTTCGCCGCAAACAGGAAAACAGCGGCTGGATGGCGAATATTCCGCCTTGTATTTTCTAAGCGCAGGAGGCGGACAGCTGTGATGGAAGACTTGATTCGCGTCGTCATTGCCGATGACAACGAGGACATGCGCCGCATTGAGCGGATGCTGATTGAACGGGCGGAAGGCTTCGTGATTGCCGGTGAAGCACGCGATGGCGCGGAGCTGCTGACGCTGGTGGAGCAGCAGAAGCCGCAGCTTGTTTTTCTGGATGTGGAAATGCCGGAAAAAACAGGCGTGGAATGCGCCCGGATCATTCAGGACATGAACCCGGCCATCGTGATGATTTTCGCCACGGCGCACGATGAATACATGGGCGATGCTTTTGAGGTGTACGCCTTTGATTACCTGCTCAAACCTTTCCGGAAGGAGCGCGTGATGCAGACGCTGCAGCGGGCGAAAAAGCGCATCCACCACCAGCGCGATCAGGCGGAAGAAAATGCCGTGCCGCAGGTACATCTGCAGCCCAAACGCACCAATGGCCGCCTGATGCTGCACCACCGGGACGGCGTGTCCTTCCTGAAAATGAGCGAAATTGCGCTGGTGCAGCGCGAGGATCGCTCAACGGTGTTCTACACCGCGTCCGGCGAACGCTATGTCACCTCAGAATCGCTTGCGGATGCGGAGGAACGTCTGGATCCAGCCATTTTCTTCCGCTGCCACAAGAGCTATATCATCAACCTGAACTACATGACCACCATCACCCCCTATGGCCGCTGGACGTACATCGTGCGGCTTCAGGGGCTTGAGCAGGATGCGCTGATTACGCACGAAAAATACGAGGAGCTGGAAAAGCTGTTCTCATAATCCCCCAAAACGTTGTTTCCCCCGGCAGTTCATTCGCTGTCGGGGGAAATTTATTGGTTTGGGAATCACTCAATCCGCGCTTTCCATGCCCAGCACCGTGTAGTCTTCGTCTTCAACCGCTTTTTTCAGCGCTTCCGGATCAACTCCGGCGCGCAGGGTAACGATGGCGGTTCCTTTTTCATGGCTGGCCACAGCGCCTAATACGCCTTCCACCCCTTCCAGCGCTGCTTTCACCGTCGCTTCGCAGTGGGGGCACATCATGCCTTCAATCCGGATTGTCATCTTCTTCTGCGGCGGTTGAAGTTCCGGCAACGTGACCGGATGAATCGCCCTGTCGCGCTTTGTCTGGCGCAGGGGGAAGAAATTCAGCCGCAGCGCATTGGATACCACGCAGAAGCTGCTCAGGCTCATGGCCGCCGCGCC
>CAZGKQ010000097.1:0-6085 GCA_964526125.1 uncultured Faecalibacterium sp. | reverse complement strand
TGCCGCTGATGGAGGATAGTCCGGAACAGGCGGTGCGCAATAACGTCTTCGGTACTTACAACGTGGCGCAATGCGCCATGAAGCATGGGGCGAAGCGCTTTGTGATGATTTCCACGGACAAGGCGGTGAATCCCACCAACGTCATGGGTGCCTCCAAACGCATGGCGGAAATCATCATTGAGGCGATGCAGAAGCAGAGCCACACCACGCAGTTCACGGCGGTGCGCTTCGGCAATGTGCTTGGCTCCAATGGCAGCGTTGTGCCGCTGTTTGAGCGCCAGATTCGCGCTGGGGGCCCCGTCACGCTGACGCATCCGGACATTATCCGCTACTTCATGACCATTCCGGAAGCGGCCAGTTTGGTTTTGCAGGCGGCTTCCATCGCACGGGGCGGCGAGCTGTTCGTGCTGGACATGGGTCAGCCGGTCAAAATCCGCGAACTGGCGGAGCGCATGATTCAGCTCTATTCCGACCCGATGAAGCCACCGGTGGAGATTGTCTATACCGGCCTTCGTCCGGGAGAAAAGCTCTACGAGGAGCTGCTGCGCGACGAGGAGACGGACACGGCCACCAGCAAGGAGAAGATTTTCATTGCCAAGCCGGAGCAGGTGGACTGGGCGGATGTCCAGCACATGCTGAAAACGCTTCAGGACTGCCTGGACAACCATGGCGACATGAAGCAGTGCATGCATGATCTGCTGCCCTCCTTCAAGACGCCGGAGGAAGTCAACGGAAACACCGCCGTCTGATGGACAGGATACAGAAGAAAAAACGAATAGAAAAGAAAAGCAGGATAAAAGGCACTGTCTCCAAAGCCCCTGAAAGGGTGGGAAACAGTGCCTTTTGAAATTTGCTCAAATGATCGACGAAGATTGGGCGTATCAGCCCTTTTCTCCCAGCTTTCGCTCCTGGCCGGTCAGCAGCCGATGAATATTGGCATGATGGCGGCCAATGCACAGCGCAGCGATGGCGATGACCCAGATGATGGCGATCGGGTTGGTTGGGTTGGTGCAGATGACCAGCACGGCGAAAAGCGTCACCATGAAGATGGAGCCGAGGGAGACAAAGCGTGTGATGGCGATCAGCGCGATGGTGGCCAGATAGCAGATGATGGCCTGCCACCAGAAGGTCATGAGCATTACCGCGCAGGTGCAGCTGACACCTTTTCCGCCCCGAAAGCCGAAAAAGACAGGCCAGTTGTGTCCCAGAATGACGAACAGTCCGGCGAGCATGGCACCGTGGTCGCCCATCCAGATTCGGCCGATGCCACAGGCCAGCAGCGCTTTGAGCACATCGCCCACAAAAACCAGTGCACCGCCCTTTTTGCCCATTGTGCGCAGGGCGTTGGTTGCGCCGGTGTTGCCGCTGCCGACCTGATGCAGATCAGGGCCGCCCATGGCTCGGGAAACGAGCATCCCCGTGGAGATGGAACCCAGCAGGTAGGCAATGACGGCGATGGCCACATAACACAGTGCGTTCATGGCTTATCTGTCCTCCTTCGTTTTTTCCCTGAGGATGAAACGAATCGGCGTGCCGGTGAAGTCGAAGGTCTTGCGGAAGTAGTTTTCCAGATAACGCTGGTAGGCAAAGTGCATCAGCGCCTCCTCGTTGACAAAGAGGATAAAGGTGGGCGGACAGGCGTGCTGCTGCGTGATGTAGTAAATCTTCAGGCGGCGGCCATTGGTGGCTGGGGGCTGAAGATCCGCCGTTGCATCGTTGAGCACGTCGTTGAGCACACCGGTGGGGATGCGCTTGGAAGCCTGCGCCCAGACCTGATCGACCGTTTCCATCACGGTGTGCAGGCGCTGCCCTGTTTTCGCGGAGAGGAACAACACAGGGGCGTAATCCATGAATTTCAGCGCGTCCAGCACTTCTTTGCGGAACTGTTCCAGCGTGCCGGTTTCCTTTTCAATCGCGTCCCACTTGTTGACGACGATGATGACTGCCTTACCTTCCTCCTGAATCAGACCGGCAATCTTGGTGTCCTGCTCGGTGACACCGTCCTGCGCGTCGATGAGCAGGAGTGCCACGTCGCAGCGGCGGATGGCGGCGATGGAGCGCAGCACGCTGTAGCGTTCCAGCGTTTCGTCCTCGACCACGCGCTTGCGGCGGATGCCAGCGGTGTCGATGATGTTGTATTTCGTGCCGTTGACGGTGAAGAGCGTGTCAATCGCGTCACGGGTTGTTCCGGCAATATCGGAGACCATCGTGCGCTCGCTGCCGACAAGGCGGTTCACCAGCGAGGATTTGCCCACATTCGGGCGACCGACGACGGCCAGCTGAAGGACGTGTTCCTCCTCGTCCATTTCATCTGCGTCGGCCGGGGGAAGCCGGTCGCAGATGGCTTCCAGCAGGTCGCCCAGCCCCATCATGTTTGCCGCACTGATGGGCATGGGGTCGCCCAGCCCCAGCTCGTAGAATTCGTAGATGTTGTCGTTCATGTTGATGTGGTCAACCTTGTTGATGACCAGCAGCAACGGCTTTTTCGTCTTGCGCAGCAGATTGGCGACTTCGCGGTCGTCATCGGTCAGGCCGTCGCGACCATCGGCAAAGAAGCAGATGACATCCGCCGTGTCCATGGCGATTTCCGCCTGCCGACGCATCTGCGAGAGCAGCACATCGTCGCTGCGAGGGTCAATGCCGCCCGTATCAATGAGGGTGAAGCGGCGGTTCTGCCACTCCACGTCGGCATAAATGCGGTCACGGGTGACACCGGGGGTGTCCTCCACAATGGAGATGCGCTTTCCGGCAATGCGGTTAAAAAAAGTGGATTTGCCCACGTTGGGTCGGCCAACGATGGCAACAAGGGGCTTGGCCATAGGGTATATGCTCCTCCTGTATATCAATTCAGTTGGTTTTGTTTTTGGGTGAATGAGGCAGCTGAGGAAGCAGAAATCAGCAGCAGCCATCACCAACTCGTAGTTTAGCATGACTGGCCGCAGATTGCAAGGGATTTTCTGACGAAAGACGGCGCAGGAGACGAAATTTCCGCCCTGTGAGCGCGGTGAAGGTCAGGAACGGGCGTTTTTTTGCGCCTGAATCTGCTCCCACTTTTCCTGCAGGAACAGCCAGCGCTCCGTGGCTTCGTCAAGCTGCTGCTGGGCTTGCTGCTGTTGTTGCATCAGCTCTGTCACCCGGGTGTAATCGCTGGCGTGCTGTGTCAGCTCGCTTTCCAACTGCGCCAGCGTGTCTTCCAGGTCAGCAATGGTCTGCTCAATGGTTTCAAAATCGCGCTGCTCGCGGAAGGTGAATTTTACCGTGGCGGAATGGGTACGCTGCGCACCGCGCGCGGTGGAAGCGACTGCTGGCGTGGCAGTTTCTGCCCGGATGGCCGCTTTTTCCTCCTGCGCATCCAGATAGCTCTGATAGCCGCCGATGTAGGGAACCATCTGGCCATCCTCCACTGCGAAAAGATGGGTGGTGATGCGGTCAAGGAAATAACGATCGTGGCTGACGGCGATAATGGCGCCCTGAAAGGAATCCAGATAGTCTTCCAGCACATTCAGCGTTTCCAGATCCAGATCGTTGGTTGGCTCGTCCAGAATCAGCACGTTGGGCGCGGCCATCAGGATTCGCAGCAGATACAGTCTTCGCTGTTCGCCGCCGGAAAGGCTGGAAACCTTCTGATATTGCATCTGAGAAGGGAAAAGAAACGTTTCTGCCATCTGAGAAGCGGTTAAATCGCCATCGGGCGTGTAAACATGCACGGCGATGTCCTTCACCGCGTCGATGATGCGCGTGTCGGGGTCAAGGGGAGGGCAGTGCTGTGCAAAATAGCCGATGCGCACCGTTTCGCCCATGTCAATCACGCCGCCAAGGGGAGGCAGCTGGCCGCAGAGTGTGCGCAGCAGCGTCGTTTTGCCGGCACCATTGCCGCCGATAAGTCCCAGACGGTCGTCACGCAGGAGTGTGTAGGAAAAATCCTTCACCAGCGGCGTGCCTTCATAGCCCACGGACAGGTGATCCCACGCAATAATCTTTTTGCCCAGGCGGCTGGCAACGGATTTGAGATTCAGCTCGGCTTCCGGCGGTGCTTCGCGGATGGCTTCGGTCACGGCTTCAAAGCGCTGAATGCGCCCCTTGGCCTTGGTGGAGCGTGCCGGTGCGCCGCGGCGAATCCAGGCCAGTTCCCGGCGATAGAGGGATTGATTCTTGCGCAGTGTGGCCGCGGCCATCTCCTCGCGCTGGGCACGTTCCTCCAGATAGCCGGAGTAGGTGGTGTTGTAGACTTCCACCTTGCCACCGCCGACCTGAAAAATGCGGCTGAAGGCACGTTCCAGCAGATAGCGGTCATGCGTGACGACAACCAGCGTGCCGCGATATTTCAGCAGCCTGTCTTCCAGCCACTGCGTCATGTCCAGGTCGATGTGGTTGGTCGGCTCGTCCAGCAGCAGCACATCACTGGGGCGGCACAGCACACCGGCGAGCGCCACGCGCATCCGCTGTCCGCCGGAAAGCTCGCGCACCGGCTGATTCAGATCGCTGAATCCCAGCTGGGTCAGGATGGTTTGTGCCTCGTAGGCGGCGGAGGCCTTGTCCTCGCCCGGACGGGCAGGAAGATAGTCCAGTGCAGCCTGCGTGATGGTATCTTCCTCGCGCAGCATGGGCGTTTGCGGCAGATAGGCGATGGACATGCCGCGTCGGACGGAAATGCTGCCGTGATCCGGCTCCTCATGGCCGCTGAGCAGGCGCAGCAGCGTCGATTTACCAGCCCCATTGCGTCCGACCACGCCGATGCGATCCCCCTCGGAAATGGTCAGAAAAACGTTGTTCATCAGCTCTTTTTCGCTGTAGAAGATGGTGACGTCCTGAAACGTAAAGGCACTTGCCAAGAAATTCAGCCCCTTTCAACAACCAGTATTGTACCATATTCCGCTGATTTTCACAAGCCCTGCGAGAAAGCAGAGAATCGGAAGGAAATCCATAAAAGAGATTGCTTTTTGTCGGAAATGATAGTAAAATAGAAGGGACAGCTGTCATTCCAATGGCAGCGCATAAGGAGGAGGCATTTCAGATGAAAATGACGTTCCGCTGGTACGGTCGGGAGTCCGATCCGATTCCGCTTCGATATGTAAAACAGATTCCGGGCATGTCCGGGCTGATGGGTCTGCTGGACAAACCGGCCGGGGTGGACTGGCCGGAGGAAGAAGTGAAGGCTCTGGTGGAGGAGGTTCACGCCGCCGGGCTGGAACTGGAAGTGGTGGAATCCGTCAACGTCCACGAGGACATCAAGATGGGTCTGCCCACAAGGGATGAATATATCGCAAACTACATTTCGACCATCCGCACGCTGGCCAAATACGGTGTGAAGGTGATTATCTATAACTTCATGCCTGTCTTTGACTGGCTGCGCACGGATCTGGCGCGTGTGATTCCGGAGGATGGTTCCAACTCGCTCTATTTTGACGAGCGGGATCTGGGCGAAATGGGTCCGATGGAAATCGTGCGCCGCACAGCCGCCGATTCGCAGGGATTCTCTCTGCCGGGCTGGGAGCCGGAGCGTCTGGCGCTGCTGGAAACAACGCTGCGCCAGTATGAAAAGCTTACGCCGGATGATCTGCGCCGCAACTACAAGTACTTCCTGGATGCCGTGATTCCGGTTTGCGAAGAAGTTGGCATCCGCATGGCGTGCCATCCGGACGATCCGGCCTGGCCGATTTTCGGGCTGCCACGCATTGCCCACAGTCAGGAAGATTTCGATAAGATTGTCAAGCTGCATGACAGCCCGGCCAACAGCATCTGCCTGTGCACCGGCTCTCTGGGCTGCTCGCCGGAAAACGACATTCCGGCCATCATCCGCCACTTTGGCGAAATGGATCGCATCGGCGCGATGCATGTGCGCAACGTGAAGTATCTGGGCTATCACCACTTCCGCGAAGCGTCGCATCTCTCGTCGACCGGGGATCTGAACATGTTTGACATCATGGAAGCCATTTACGACACCTGTCCGGATACCTACATCCGCCCCGACCACGGTCGCATGATCTGGGACGAGAAGGGTCGTCCCGGCTACGGTCTGTATGACCGCGCCCTGGGTGCCACCTACCTCAACGGCATCTGGGAGGCGCTGTGCAAGACCTATGGC
>CAZGKQ010000096.1:0-6117 GCA_964526125.1 uncultured Faecalibacterium sp. | reverse complement strand
GGCGTGGACAGAACGTTTGATGCGGAAGGGAGGTGGAGAAAGCATGACGCAAAGGCATCCGGGACGCTGGTTGGTCTGGATGTTTGCGGTGGCGCTGGTGCTGCTGGGAATGCGGCAACTGGTCGCGTGTCCGGAAGCGGCGGCGGAAACGCTTCCTCCGCCGCCCAAGGGGCAGACGTTCTGGGAGGCTGCACTTCCCCTTGCAGAGGACAGCGCCGGGACGATTCGCGACGATTCTCTTTCCCTTCGCCGCGAAGGTGTGACGCTGTTGACGATGCAGCCGTTGCTGCTGCGCAGTCACGCGGTGGGGTGCGGATGGCACATTACCGGCAAAAGCTACGTTCGCACGGTGTACATCGCGTTCCATTTGGAGGACAAGGCCGGATAGAGGGTGTCCACGCTGAATTGTCCGCAAAACACATATATCATGAAAGGAAGCATTCCCCATGAAAAATGCGAAGACGAAATCCATCGTCGCGCTGGCCGTTGTGCTGGTGCTGACTCTGGTCTTCGGCGTCATTGGCGTGACCGGTATGCCGCTGACCAGCGATGGTCTGTATAAGCTGCTGCCCTGGCTGCCCACGACGGACGCTGCAAACTGGCCTGAGGCCATCTCTCTGGGTCTTGACCTGCGCGGCGGCGTGTATGTTGAATACAGCGCCGAAGCTCCCGAAGGCAATGACGCCAGCTTCTCCGACCTGCTGGAAGCCACCGTGTCGGCCATCCAGTCCCGTCTGACGGACAAGGGCTACGCGGAAAGCACCGTGCAGGTGCTGGGCACCAACGGCATCCGCGTGGAAATCCCGGATGTGGACGATCCCAGCGCTATCCTGGATCTGATTGGCGAACCGGCTCTGCTGGAATTCAAGGATCCGGACGGCAACACCTTCATGACTGGCTCTGACATCCGCCTGGCTCAGGCGGCCAATCAGGACGGCGAATGGGTGATCTCTTTCAAGCTGACCAGCGAAGGCACCAAGCTCTTCGCGGACATGACCAGCAACAACATCGGCAAGACGCTGGGCATCTACCTGGACGGCGAAGAACTCATCAGCCCCACCGTGCAGTCTGCCATCACCGACGGTGCCGGTGTCATCAGCGGCATGGGCAGCATGGAGCGTGCCCAGACCATCGCCGCGCAGATTCAGTCCGGCGCGCTGCCGCTGCTGCTGACGCAGCAGAAGGTGGACACCGTGTCCGCCACGCTGGGTGACGATGCCCTTTCCACCTCCGTGCTGGCTGCCATCATTGGTATCCTGCTGGTGATGGTCATCATGATCGTTCGCTATCGCATGAACGGCGTGCTGGCCTCCTGGGCGCTGAGCATTTACATCATTGTGCTGTTCTGGGTGCTGGCCGTGTTCCCGGGCATTCAGCTGACGCTGCCGGGCATTGCCGGTATCGTGCTGGGCATCGGCATGGCGGTTGACGCCAACGTCGTCATCTTCGAGCGCTTCAATGAGGAGCTTCGCGCTGGCCGCAGCCTCAAGATTGCCCTGAAGATGGGTTATCACAACGCCCTGAGCGCCATCATCGACGCGAACGTGACGACGATCATCGCCGCCATCGTGCTGATGATCTTCGGCACCGGCTCCGTGCAGGGCTTCGCCAAGACGCTGCTGCTGGGCGTGCTGGTGTCCATGTTCACCGCGCTGCTGGTCACGCGTTTCCTGATGACGCATGTCCTGCGCCTGAAGAACTGGTCTGTGAACGCCTTCACCTCCGGCGTGAAAACTGCGAAGGAGGGCAAATAATATGACGATCAAGAATTACTCCAAGCAGTGCCTGATTGTTTCCGCAGGCATTATGGTGCTGGCGCTGCTGCTGAGCCTGCTCGGCCTGGGCGTGAATGTCGGCATCGACTTTGCCGGCGGCATGTCAATGCAGTACACCATGGGTGAAACCGTGACGCAGGTGGATGTGGAATCCATCCTGAATGGTATTGGCGTGAAGGATTACGCCATCTCCGTGCAGGGCACGAACAAGGACTCCATCAACATCCGCATCAAGGCCATCGACGAGGATGGCGTGCAGGGCATTCAGGCTTCCATCACCGAAGCGCTGCAGGCGAAGTATCCGAATGCAGCCATCAACGGGGATGTGAACTACGTCGGCCCCGTCGCCGGTGCGACGCTGCTGCGCAACGCCTTCCTGTCCGTGCTGCTGGCCTCCCTGTGCATGCTGATCTACATTGCCCTGCGCTTTGACTTTAACTCCGGCGCGGCGGCGGTGCTGGGTCTGCTGCATGACGTGCTGATGATGCTGGCCTTCATGGTCATTCTGCGCTCCTTTGTGCAGATGAACAGCTCCTTCATTGCGGCGATGCTGACCATCGTGGGCTACTCCATCAACAACACCATCATCATCTTCGACCGCATTCGCGAAAACGCGCGCAAGCTGCCCAAGTCTCTGCCGCGCGAGGAGATTGTCAACCGCTCCGTGAAGGAGTCGCTGGGTCGCACCATCAACACCACGCTGACCACGCTGGTGACGATTGTCTGCCTGTACATCTTCGGCGTTTCCTCCATCCGCGAATTCGCCCTGCCGATCATTGTGGGCATTCTGTCCGGCGTTTACAGCGCGAACATGATCAACGGCTACATCTGGGCGTTCCTGGAAGAAAAGAAGCGTGCTCGCAAGCCTTCCAAGGCGTAATCCCGAATCTTTTTACCCTCACTGGACGGTGCGGCGTTGGTGCTGCATCGTCCTTTTGCGTCATGCGAATTCGCATCGACCCCTTAGCATTCGCGCCTGGCTTTTTCCGCATCGGCCAATCGGTACATCCAAAAAAGCAGCGCCACGGCCCCGAAAAAGGAACTGTGGCGCTGCATGATGTGTGGGCGGCGGCGTTTTTTAGCGGAAAACACAATTCGCTGCGTCCGTCGAGCTGAGCTACTGTCCTGTTTGTTACTTCGATCTGCTTTCGTTTTTGCGCCGACCATGATAGTCCTCATCAATCCGAGACTTCCAGTTGCGTCCCAACTGCGCACCGGAACGGCAGCAGAAAACGGCTTGGCTCAGAACATCAAAGTTGAGGCGTGTACCTTCGGCATCGGCGTGATAAGTGACGGCGCGGTCTTCGCTGATGCCAAAATGCCGGGCGGTTTCAACCGCGTCGATGTTCGCGCCGAGGAAGAGGAATTCCCAACCGTACTGCGACTTTTGACGTTCGATCATCTGCTTGACCTGATCGCTGGTGTAGCGGTGGCTGGCGTTCTCCATGCCGTCGGTGGTGATGACGAACATGGTGTGTTCCGGCACATCCTCCTCCCGGGCGTACTTGTGGACGTTGCCGATGTGGTGAATCGCATTGCCGATGGCATCCAGCAGCGCGGTGCAGCCCCGGACGGTGTAATCCCGGTCGGTCAGGGGCTGGACGTCCTTGAGGGGAACGCGGTCGTGCAGCACCTCGCAGGTCGTGTCAAACAGCACGGTGGAAACGAATGCATCGCCCTCCGCCTTCTGCTGCTTTTCGATCATGGCGTTAAAGCCGCCGATGGTGTCTGCCTCCAGCCCGCGCATGGAACCGCTGCGGTCGAGGATAAAAACGAGTTCGGTCAAATTCTTCTTCATGGCGATGCCCTCCGTCAAAAATAAGATTGTGTGGTTTTCACCTCACAATCTTATGATACCACAGAAAAAAGCGCCATGGGTCGCTTCGCAGGCGACATTGCGACGGAAAAAGGGAAGTCAAAGCCATCAGATTCAGCAGCCCAGCAGTGACTGGTCGAAGGCGAACAGCGCTTCGTTGATGTTGTTAATGTTGTAATCATGCTGCCTGATGAAATATTCGACGATGATGTCAAACACGCTGGAGTGGGAGAGGGCGAATCCGGCCTTCATGAGCAGATCCTTCGTCTCGTCCAGCGAAAGCTCAAGGGCGATGGCGAAGGCCAGTGCCGTGGTTTTTTTCGGCTTGTAAAGGGTATCGCTGCGGATTTTGGAGAAAAGCCTGCGGTCAATGTTCGCCTTTTTGTAGCATTCTGCGTCGCTCATGCCGGATTCGTCGATTTTTCGCAGCAGCATTTCCGTAAAGCTCTCGTCGCGCTGGTCAATGGCGTTTTCCAACGAATTGCGCCAGCTTTTGACGCGGTAGCTTTCGTCGCGTTGTTTTTTGTCAAAACAGTAGCTGACGTGAAGATCTTCGATGCGGAAGCTCTTATCTTCCGGGGGCGGCACAAGGCGATTAACGTCGGGCGGCAAGGCGTTCCGCATCCGGCCAGCGATCTCCTCATATCGGGCTTGCCGCTCACGCAGCTGCGTCTCAAAATTCGGATCGATGTAGGTATCGTCGATGTAGGCCGCAATGCTGCCGAACAGCTTTTCACCGATCTGATAGCTGCTGCGGTTAAAAATGACGAGGTAGACGGTCATTTCGTGTTCAAAGAGGAATTCGCTGATGGTATCGACGGCGACGCGCAGCGCTTGATCCTGCGGATAGTGGTAAGCCCCGGCGGAAATCAGCGGAAAGGCGACGGTTTCGCAGCCGTTCTCACTGGCCAGCGTCAGGGACGAGCGATAGCAGGAAGCGAGCTTCTCGCGCTCCCCGTATTCGCCGCCATGCCAGACGGGGCCGACGGTGTGAATCACATAGCGGCAGGGAAGGTTGCCAGCGCCGGTGATTTTGGCTTCTCCTGTTTTACAGCCGCCGAGCGTGCGGCATTCTTCCAGAAGGGATGGGCCTGCGGCACGATGGATGCAGCCGTCTACGCCGCCGCCGCCCAGCAGCGAGGGTTTAGCGGCGTTGACGATGGCGTCCACTTCCATTTTGGTAATGTCATTGCGGATGATTTGCAGCGGCATGGATACAGAACCTCCTTCTTTGATGGATTATGGATTTGGTGAAGACTCATCGGATGCAGGTTCAGCCGACGAACCGCAGTCGGGCAGAAACAGCACCTTTTCGTAATCCTTCACGAAATAGCGGATGGCTTTGCGCCCCTTTTGGAGGATGGTGTGGCCTTCGGCTTCCAGCTTTTCCTTCTGCGCCAGCGCGCCGCCGGGGTATTTGTCGTTCAGTTCGCCGTCGGCTTTCAGTGTCCGCCAGTAGGGTGTTTCGTCGGATGAGCGCTGGTGGCTTGCCCAAGCGGCGATGTTGACGAAGATTCCGGCGGTCATGGGTTCGGTGAAATCTGCGCCGTTTTGATGAGCGAAAAGCACCCGAATCTGGCCGACGGTCATCACTTTGCCGAATGGCACAGTTTTCATGATCCGGTCGTAGTCGATGGGCGGCGCGAAGTACATCCGGTTGCCGCCGTATTTCTCGATGGTTTTCGGGTCGGTAACGATTTGTATTTTCGGCATGTCCTTGCTGTTCAGGAGCATGGCGTTAAAATCTTTAGTTGCTTCGTTGGCCATGAGGAAGTCCTCCGTTGTGTTATTCAATGACAAGGCGGATGGCTGAGCATTTGCCGCTGTTGCACTGGCTTTCCGAAACGCTGCAGGCCGCGACACCGAGGCGCACGTCCATCAGCGCTTTCAGGACAAAGCAGTCGCCGGGTTTGGAAAGTGGCTTTTCAACGGAAATGGTGCCATCCGGATTGATTTGGGTGAACATGAACACATTCAGCGGATGAATGATCGGGCGCGAGGAGTGAAGCGCGGCGTTGATGTTGTCAAGGCAGTTGGGATGCCCTTCGCCATTGTGGTAGAAAAAGTCGTACATCTCCGTCCGGCAGCAGGGATGGAGCAAGTCGTGCTCGCCCACGTCGTCGCGCAGCACCTGAAACATGGGTCGGTAAAGATTGGTATAAATTGTGTCGCCAACAGCGAGTTTCAGCGATTCGTTACAGTCGATGGTGACACCCGTGGAGAGAAATTCCTGCGGCTGACCGGCGTGTTCGGCAAAAAAATCAACTACCTGGCCGCCGTCAATGTCGATGATGGTGATGGTCTGTCCGGCCAGCACGTCGATGTGGATGCCGTGACAGGCTTCGATGAAACAATCTTTCATGAGGGGAATACCTCCTGTGGTTGTGCAGTGATGAATTTTTCGACGACCTGTTTCAGACAAGAATAAAGAAAGGCCAGCAGCCGGAAAACCGACTACTGGCTCATTTCTGGCGGAGACGGTGAGATTCGAACTCACGTGCCCGTTAGGACAAACGCATTTCGAGT
>CAZGKQ010000095.1:4246-6129 GCA_964526125.1 uncultured Faecalibacterium sp. | reverse complement strand
CAATGAGCACCTGCTCCTCCACCTGACGGCGCAGCAGCGTATTTTCCGCATTGACACGGCGCATGCTGCGCGAAAACAGCGAAGCTGCCAGCGCTCCCCACAGAGGCAACGGAGCTACCAGATAATCTGTCGGATAAATCGTCGTGCCGCTGGCGTAGAAGCTGTAGAGCTTATAAACCACCCAGCCGCAGGTAATCGTGGCAGACAGCGCCGTCGCCGTATTTACGCGATCCATAAAACCGCACAGCACCGCCGCATCCATGAGCAGGAGCATCAGCAGATACGTCGTCTGCATGCTGTCGGGCGCCCAGATCATCAAAACCGCCTGTGAAAACGCCCAGAGCAGCAGCAGAATCACGCCCAGATCCCGTTGAATCATGGCGGATTGACCTTGTTTTCTCATCGCATCCCAACTCCTTTACGTTTCCGTCTCAATGGTCTTGATTTTCCTGAGTCCCTCGGTACAGGCCATGATCGCCATCTGATCAATCATGCAGCCCATCAGGAAGCTTTCGCGCAGCAGCAGACTGTCGCCGCTCATTATAACTACCGTCAGCAGCTCCACAGACAGCGCGACAAACATCACCACGCACAGCATGGTGTACGCGCCGGCCTGATCCTTCGTCTCCTGTTTGCCGCTCCGGCTCCTGCCCCTCAGCAGCAGGAAGGCCAGCATCATCAACAGCAGCGAAGCCGCCGTCTGTGGGGCGGACTGCTCCTTGAAGGTCGACCACAGCGCCATGAACAGCGTTTTGGCTCTTGTGGGCATGCCGCTGCTCTGCTCATAGTTGCCCGAATAGTCCGTGCGCATGAAGAAGGCGCTGCTCACGCCCTCCTCAAACAAACCGAAGGCGTGCGTCGGGTGGCGCAGGTAATACATGGCCACATCCGCCGTGGTGTACCTGTCCAGAAAGCCTTCGTCCAGTGCGCCGCTGTCCGGCAGCACCACCGGGTAACTCTGCGTGGCGTACACATCCGTCAGCACGGCGTAGCGGCTTTCAATGCCAAACTGCGCCAGCGCCTTTTCCGGATCGTTGGCCTGAAAGAGCACGCCGCGCGTCATCTGATCCACTTTTTCGTTCACCGTCTGATTTTGAAGCATGTTCCCCGTCTGAATCACGCTCAGGGCGCACAGGACAATCGCCAGCAGCGCATACAGTCCCTGATGGCGCGAGTCCGCCCGATAGCGCATCAGCAGCCAGTAGGCCAGAGAGAACACCAGCCCCATCAGCGCGCAGTATTCATTGACGGACATGAGCAGCGCCAGCAGCACGGTCATCAAAATCTGCGGCAGGAAGTTTTCCAGCTGCTGGGGAATCCACTGCACACAGGCGGCAATGCCCACCAGCAGAATCAGCTCCAGTGGCTGGGTGTAAAGCGAGGCAAAGCGCGTAATCATCGTGGAATCGCCAAAGATCAGCACGGCGAGAATCGCCAGCAGCAGTCCCTCGGTATAAACGCCCACGCGCTGCAACATCCGCGAAAGCAGCAGATACAGCAGCACCAGATAGGCCACCAGATAAATGGCCGCCAGAAAGCGAATATCAAACAGGCCGTTTCCTGTCAGCAGCTCATCAAGTAGCATCGCCAGGCGCACCACCATGCGCAGCAGGAACGGGGTCGTGCCGGGCGCATGGGCGGTGGTGCTGACCAGATATTCGCGTTCGTAGTAGTTGAAATATGTGCTGGTGTCTGACGGGTCGATGCGCGTCAGCCCCACATCGGCCAACACCGCATCGAAGCTGCCGTCGTTGGACAGCCCCAGATAAGGCGGAAAGAACAGCATGACCGCCGACAGCACGGCAATCACCAGCACAGCCACCAGCGCCAGCTGCCGGGGACGGTATCGCGTCTGCATGGCGCGGTCAAAGCGCTGCACCAGC
>CAZGKQ010000095.1:0-4146 GCA_964526125.1 uncultured Faecalibacterium sp. | reverse complement strand
CCTCTGACCACACAGGCGTTGTAGAGTGCCTGTGCGCGCTGCACAATGATTTCCTCATAGCCGCCCCAGCGTTCCTGCGCCGCCATCAGGGCGGAAAGGATGCGCAAATCGTCCAGCGACGCATTGACTGCGCCCCGTTTGCCATCCTCCACGCACCACGCCGTCAGGCCATCGACGGTCATTTCGTGCTGAACATACGTCCAGCACTGCTGGAACAGCGCTTCGTCCCCCACTTCGGCGGCGTAACACATCAAAAGCCCCATCGTTTCGGACAGGACGGTGTTGCCCGGTGACACCCCATCCGCCATCACCTGATAGTTGGATGCAATGGCACCATTCTCCTGCTGCACGCCCTGAAGGAAGGACAGCGTCGCTTCCTCCGGCGAAAGGGCATTTTGCAGCAGCGTCCGCATCTCCTGCGCGTCCGGCATTTCCGTCTGCGCAAAAAGCAGCACGCCCTGCGCATTGAGTACCGCCAAGCTCGGCACGCTGTGCAGCCCCATCGCCGTATACAGCGTCGCCTGTGGATCCATCCAGAGGTACTCCGTGCCGATGCCACAGGCGGTCAATTCCTGCACGGCCTTTTCGCAGGTGTCCTCTTTCACGCCCTCGCGGCAGATGAGCAGCACCGTTGCGCCTTCCGTCTCCGCTGCATGGGCAGCTTCCGCGAAGTCCCCCTGCAAATATGCCTGACAGTCCGGACACCAGCTGGAAAAGAACAGCAGCACCGCCGGTTTCCCCCGGAAGGCCGCCAGCGTCGTTTCCCTGCCCTGCGCATCCACCAACGTTCCGTCATAGGGTAGAAGCCATTTTTCTTCATCCGGCAGCAGATCGGCGGCCATCAGCAACTCACCACCCTGCCCCGGCTTCGCTGTGGCGGAAGTGGCTGTCGGGTCGTCCATCTGCGACGGCTGGAACAGATTCTGCCGGATGATGCACACCATCAGCACCGTAAAGGAAAGGAGGAGCACAGCAATGGCGATCAGCAGCACGGTGATGGTTCGCCGATAGCGTTTTTCGTCCATGGAACGTTGCATCCTCCTTCGTTTTTACTCGCAGAGAATATCCGCAATCCTGCGGCAGGCAAAACCGTCGCCATAGGGATTGCTGGCATGCGCCATCTCGGCATAAGCCTGCGGATCATTCAGCAGCCGCGAGAATTCTTCCCAGATCACGTCCTCGTGCGTGCCAACCAGCCGCAATGTCCCGGCGGCCACGCCCTCAGGGCGTTCGGTCGTGTCGCGCATGACCAGCACCGGCTTGCCCAACCCCGGCGCCTCCTCCTGAATTCCGCCCGAATCCGTCAGAATCAGGTGGCTGCGCGCCATGATGTTATGGAAATCCAGTACGTCCAGCGGATCAATAATATGTAGCCTGTCCATGCCTGAGAGATCTTCCGCCGCCTCCTGGCGCACCACAGGGTTCAGGTGAATGGGGTAAATGGCCTTCACGTCGGGATGTTCATCCAGCACGCGGCGGATGGCGCGGAACATGTGGTGCATCGGCTCGCCCAGATTCTCGCGGCGATGCGCCGTAATCAGAATCAGGCGGCTGCCCTGTGCCCAGTCCAGTTCCGGATGGGTATAATCCGGGCGGACAGTCGTTTTCAGTGCGTCGATGGAAGTATTGCCCGTCACAAAGATGTTTTCCGGCTTTTTGCCCTCCCGAAGCAGGTTTTCGCGTGCCTTTTCCGTCGGTGCAAAGTGATAGCGCGCCGTCAGTGACACGGCCTGACGGTTGAATTCCTCCGGGAAGGGGCTTTCCAGATCATATGTGCGCAGACCGGCCTCCACATGCCCCACCGGGATATGCAGATAGAAACAGGCCAGCGCCGTCACGAACGCCGTGCTGGTATCGCCATGCACCAGCACCACGTCCGGCTGCTCCTTTTCCAGAATCGGCTTCAGGCGCTCAAGAATGGCCGTCGTCACGTCAAACAGCGTCTGTCGGGGTTGCATGATGGCCAGATCATAATCCGGCACAACTGAAAAAGCGTCCAGCACTTGCTGAAGCATCTGCCTGTGCTGACCCGTCACGCAGACCACGGTCTGTACGTTTTGTCGCTGCTTGAGTTCCAGCACCAGTGGACACATTTTGATGCCCTCCGGCCGCGTGCCAAAAACCAGCATGACCTTTCTCACGGCAACTCCTCCTCATGTGCTGTGCTCTTCTGATTTGTCCTGTTTGCACAGTATTCAACCGTCTTATTATAGTAGATTTTGCTTCCAAAATCAACTCTTCCTTGCTGGGAATGTTGGATTATTTTGTTTTTTTATCGAAAAAATGAACGTTTCCGATGCACTTTGAAATTTTGGAAACGTTTCCGGGCGTACTTTTATTTTTCCATGCCAAAAATGCGGATGAACCGTCCCCGTTACCGGGAGCGATCCATCCGCATCCGCATTATGCACCTGCGTTCAGTTTTTCCGCAATGGCTTCCAAGAAAGCACGGCTGTTGACGGCCTGGCAGGGGGAACCTTCCCACAACAATGCCAGATCCTTCGTCATCACGCCGCTTTCAATCGTGTCAATGGTGGCCTTTTCAAGGCGGTCGGCAAAGCCCATCAGGTCGGTCAGGCCGTCCAGCTCGCCGCGCTTGCGCAGCGCCCCCGACCAGGCAAAGATGGTCGCCACCGGGTTGGTGGACGTTTCCTCACCCTTCAGGTGGCGATAATAGTGGCGCGTCACCGTTCCATGCGCCGCCTCGTACTCAAACTTGCCATCCGGCGACACAAGGACGGAGGTCATCATGGCCAGCGAGCCAAATGCCGTCGCCACCATGTCCGACATCACATCGCCGTCATAATTCTTGCACGCCCAGATAAAGCCGCCATGACTGCGCACCACACGCGCCACGGCATCATCAATCAGGGTATAGAAATAGGTAATGCCGGCCTGCTCAAACTTTTCCTTATACTGCGCATCGTAGATTTCCTGGAAAATGTCCTTGAAGCGGTGGTCATACGTTTTGCTGATGGTATCCTTGGTGGAGAACCACAGATCCTGCTTCACCGACAGGGCATACTGGAAGCATGCATGCGCAAAAGACGTGATGGAAGCATCCAGATTATGAATGCCCTGCAACACACCCGGCCCCTTGAAATTGAAAATCGTCTGGCGGATTTCCTGTCCATCCTCGCCGGTGAAGACGATTTCTGCCTTACCAGCGCCGGGTACGCGCACTTCCGCATTGCGATACACATCGCCATACGCATGACGGGCGATGGTGATGGGCTGCTGCCAGGTGCGCACGGTCGGGTGAACGCCGCTGACCAGAATGGGCGCGCGGAACACCGTGCCGTCCAGCATGGCGCGGATAGTACCGTTGGGCGACTTCCACATTTCGTGCAGGTTGTATTCCGTCATGCGCTGCGCATTGGGCGTAATGGTGGCACACTTGACGGCCACGCCATACTTCTTTGTCGCGTTGGCGCTGTCAATCGTCACCTGATCGCCCGTCTCGTCACGATGCGGCAAACCCAGATCGTAATATTCCGTCTTCAAGTCCACAAAGGGAGTAATCAGCAGCGCCTTAATATCCGCCCAGAGAATTCGGGTCATTTCGTCGCCGTCCATTTCGACCAGCGGCGTTGTCATCTGAATCTTTTCCATCACTATTCCTGCCTCTCCTGCGGTCGCACCTTGCGCCGCACGTTTCTTCTCCTCTATTCTACGCGCTGTTGCACTTTTTCGCAAGACCTGAACAGTAAAAGAACAAGGGGTACGCACGAATATCGCAAAAAAACTTATTTTTCCTCCGGATATACCTTGACAGGCGAGGTATCTTGTGTTAATATAATACTCGTCAAGAGGAAATACTTCTCGAAGTCACTTATCACAGGAGGTGAATCACATGGCTCTGTCTGCGGACATTCTTCGCGGATATACGGACACCATCATCCTTCGGCAGCTGATGCAGGAGGACAGCTACGGCTACCAGATCAACAAAAACATCAGTGCGCTGAGCGAGGGCAGCGTGGAAATGAAGGAAGCAACCCTCTATACCGCTTTCCGGCGGCTGGAAACAGGCGGTTTCATCGCCTCCTACTGGGGGAGCGAAACGACCGGCGCAAGGCGGCGCTACTACGCCATCACCGAGGCCGGGCGCGAAAAGCTGCAAAGCGACATCGCCGCCTGGAACGAAAC
>CAZGKQ010000094.1:0-6145 GCA_964526125.1 uncultured Faecalibacterium sp. | reverse complement strand
CACGCCGCGAAAGCGTGGAGAACTATATCAAGCGTCTGGAGAAGCTGGAGGAGATCTCCATGTCCTTCGCCGGCGTGGAAAAGTGCTACGCCATCCAGTCTGGCCGCGAAGTGCGCATCATGGTCAAGCCGGACGACGTGACCGACGACGGCACGAAGATTCTGGCCAAGGAGATCGCCAAGCGCATCGAAAAGGAAATGGAATATCCCGGACAGATTCGCGTCAACGTCATTCGCGAAACGCGCTCAATGGAATACGCCAAATAAACGGCTGATAAGCCTTGAAAAGCCCTGAGACAGATCGACTTTCTGCCTCAGGGCTTTTTTGTGTGCATTTGTCAAGGACGCGTATCATTTGAACGCAGCGTGATAAAGCGTCCCACCCAGTATTTCGTGTACCCATACAGGTCGTCCAGCGTCTTTTCCGAATAGCCGCGGCAACACTTGACATACTCGCACAGCAGCCCTTCCACAAAGATTTGCAGATCCATCTCAAAATAGGGATAATCCTTGAGACGGCTGTCCTTCCGGCACAGCTCCACCAGTTTCGTCTGACCGATGGTTGTCAGCTTTTTCGCTGCAAACAGGATTTCGTTGGACTTGCAGAGTAGACGGTAATTTTCCTCATTCTGGCGGATAAACTCAAAGAAAGCATCCACAAACTGATCAATCTCCTGCACTTCGATCAGCCGCGTCTGGTCAAAAAATGCGTCAATCAGCTCGTTTTCGAATTCTTCCGCCACGGCATAAATGTCGTCATAATGCGCATAAAATGCGCCTCGGCTGATTTCGGCGCGCTTGCAAAGCTCGCTGACGTTGATTTTCCCCAGTTCCTTCTTTTCCGAAAGCATTTCCGAAAAGACCCTGCGAATCTGTCGCCGCGTCTTTTTCGAGGAATTGTTGAGATTCTGTACCTTCATGAAGCACCTCCCTGTTTCTTTTTGCACAATTTTCGATAAAGCGTCAAAATTTGAGCAGTGGCCGAAAATTTGTTCTTCCACCAGTACCTCCTCTGTATTATAATTCAACACAGTCCAAATGTCAACACTGTTGAAAGAAAGGAGCTTCACCAAGCTTATGACCACCCTCCACGCCGAACCCGATCACATCATCGAAGTATCGCACCTGACCCGAGACTATGGCTTCGGGCGTGGTGTTTTCGATGTCAGTATCCATGTTGACAAGGGCGAGGTATTCGGCTTTTTAGGCCCGAACGGCGCTGGAAAATCGACGACCATCCGTCACCTGATGGGATTTTCTCACCCCGATTCAGGCAGCGTCAAGATTTTCGGCCGCCCAACCTTCACGCATTATGACCAGATTCTGAACCGCGTGGGCTACATTCCGGGCGAAATTGCGCTACCGGCCGGTCTGACCGGCTGGGAATTTATCCACATGATGCAGGACATGCAGCACATCCACCATGAAAGACGGCTGCGCGAAATGCTGACGCTTTTTGACCTGAAGGACAATGTGCTGAACGGCGAAACCAAGCGCATGAGTCTGGGGGTGAAGCGCAAGCTGGCCGTTGTGACGGCCTTCATGTCCGATCCGGAAGTTCTGATTCTGGACGAACCCACCAGCGGCCTTGACCCGGTCATGCAGGAAAATTTTATTCAGTTTATTCATGAGGAGAAGAAGCGCGGTAAAACCATCCTGCTTTCCAGCCACATTTTCTCCGAAATCGACTCCACCTGCGACCGCATCGCCATCATCCGTGATGGCCATATCGTATCAGAATTTATCGCCAACGACCTGAAGCATGCCTCGCGGAAATTCTACAGCATCGACTTTGAAACACCGGCGGCCAAAGCGGATTTCTGCCGGAAGGGAACGCAGATTTCCTCGCTTTCGCTGCTGAATGAGGACAATCAGACCGTTTTCATCTCGGTGGAAGATGCCGATCTGAACGAACTGATTTCACTGCTGTCTTCACTGGCCGTCCGCTCCTTCAGCAACCGAAAGGAAACGCTGGAAGACTATTTCATGAAATTCTATCAGGAAGACCGGGATTTCGGAGGTGCGCTGCAATGAAGGTCATCGAAACAAACCGCCTGACGAAAGATTACGGCAATGGCCGAGGTATCTTCTCCCTCGATTTAGCCATTCAGGAAGGGGAAATGGTCGGCTATGTCGGCACGAACGGCAGCGGCAAAACCACCACCATCCGCCACATCATGGGTTTTTTGAAGCCAACCTCCGGCGAAGCGCGTGTCAATGGCCTTTCGGCCTGGCAGCATTCCAGCGAAATCGTCCGGCAGATTGGCTACGTTCCCGGCGAAATCGCCTTTCCCGATCTGAAAACCGGCATTGACTTTCTCAAATGCCAAGCGGATTTCCTCCACCTGCACGACATGAAGCGAGCAAACGAACTGATTGAGCGCCTGCAGTTGGATCCCCGTGCGAACCTGAAGCGCATGAGCAAGGGCATGAAGCAGAAAACAGCCCTGGTCGCCGCACTGATGAACGATGCGCCCATCCTGATTCTGGACGAGCCGACCACCGGCCTCGATCCCCTGATGCGTGCCACTTTTCTGGACATCATTCAGGAGGAGCATCGCCGTGGAAAGACGATTTTCATGAGCAGCCACAGCTTCGACGAGCTGGAAAAGACCTGCGACCGCGTGGCTCTGATCAGCGACGGACATATCGTGGACGTATGCGACATGCATCAGCTGCATCACCGTCCCACGAAGGATTTCAAGATTGAATTCCACACGCAGGAGGATTATCTGCGCTTCCTGAACGAGCCGTATGAGGCCATTCGTTTGCAGCCGCAGTATAATCAGGTGACCATCCGCATGGCTGCAACCGACACGGCGGCGTTGCTGCGCGTGCTGAAAAATTACCGCGTCAAATTCATTTCAGAGCTGCCCTACACGCTTGAAATGCACTTCAAAAACACGCTGCTTGCCAGCGCACAAAAATAAAAGGAAGGAAAACCATGTTCAGCAAAGCTTTATTCAAGCAATCCTGCAAGGCCAACGGCACCATGTGGGCCATTATCACCTTCGCCGTCTGTTTTATGCTGGCCTGCGTGATGCTGATTTCCGGCAACGGCAGCATCGGCGAGGTCAAAGATTCCATTCAGGATACCATCATCGTCAAGGAAATCGACGCGCAGCTGGAAAAGCGCGCCCTGTCCTACTACTCAGATGCCGCCGACGGTCTTGAACAGTTCGATACCCTGTTTTCAGATGCGGCGACGGACACACTTTCCTATCTCGTCTGGTGCTCGCAGATGCCCAGCCAGACGGATGCGCTGACGACAGAAGCCTACGCACAGGCCATGCAGATGTGGCAAAGCGCCATGCCGGAAATGAAAACCGCCGCGGGTGTTGCCTATGCAGAAAGCATCACTGCCTGGCAGACCGCCATGCCGCAGCAGGAAAACGCCGAATCGCTTGAAGCTTATCTTGCTGCCATCCAGGCGTGGCAGGAAAACACCCCGGCCACGCAGGAAGCTGCTGTGACAGCCGCCTACGCCGCAGCCTGTGCCGATTTGCAGGACGCACTTGCCCAGAAGGCACTTGATGGCGGCTTTGAGGCTGATTCAACCGAAGCGCAGGAAATGCTGGGCAGCGTGATGTATACGCTCAACCCCAACGGCCTGTTCAATGATTTTTACACCGACAACGGCGATGAGATTCCGGCGGATTACGATATTCTATCGCTCATCACCCATCTGAGCAGCGGTGATCTGTCGGATTACCTGCTTTCCGACGAACGGGTGAACTATCGCCATGAACGTGCCGCTGAAGGCGCTTCCGTCTTCCTGTCCGGCAACATGAGCCATCCGGAAGTCGTCGATGCGCTGATGGACGCACTTTCTTCCTACGGCGTGACGCAGTCCAAATATGATTCCTTCGGCTACACCTACGCCTCCATGAAGCATCTGGCACAGACAGCCATCGTCACCTATCAGGGACGGCTGGACTACGAGCTGAATCAGCTCCGCGATCAATACGACGAGGGTGCTTTTGCCGACGAAGATGCTTATCTCGCCGCCGTCGCGAGCAAAAAGGAATCCCTCGCGCAGGACATTTCTTCAAGCTTCCTGTCCTCGCTGCCCTCCGCCGTGTCGGATGCGCTGGAAGAAATCGGACAGATGGATCTTTACACGCTGATTGTCGGCTCGATCTTCTACAAGCTGGCCGGATTGCTTCTGCCGATTATTTATATGATTATGGCATCCAACAACCTGATCGCCGGTCAGGTGGACAGCGGCTCGATGGCCTATGTGCTTTCCACCTCCACCAAACGCCGCACGGTGGTCTTCACGCAGGCCGTTTACCTGATCGGTTCGCTGCTGGCCATGTTTGCGCTGACGACCGTCACGGGCTGCGTCTGCCTCTCCCTCATCACCGAAGAGGTGGAGCTGACGCACGAAAAGCTGCTTTTACTCAACGTTGGCGCTTTCCTGGTTCTCTTTGCGCTTTCCGGCCTGTGTTTCTTCACATCCTGTTTCTTTGACCGCAGCAAGCGTTCGATGGCGCTGGGCGGCGGCCTGAGCATCTTCGCGCTGGTCGCGGCCATGCTCGGCCTGTTCGGCAGCCCGGTTATTCCCTCGGTCGTTCGTCTGGATGCGCTGAACAATTTCAATTACACCACCATCATCTCGCTCTTCGATGTCATTTCCATCATCGACGGCACGAGCGTCTACCTGACGAAATTCGCCATTCTGGCCGTGCTGGGACTGATCGGCTATCTGGCCGGTTCGATTCACTTCACAAAGAAGGATTTGCCGCTGTAATCATTCCTGCACAGGAAATTTTCAATTTACAAATGCCCCGGGCGATGGTTCAAGCACGATCGCCCGGGGCATTTTTGTTTTTGCAAAAAACAAAGACCGTCCTTCACAGACGATCTTTTTCTGATTTTTTTCTTCAATTATCAGCCTTACCGCTGCTCCGAGGAACTTTTCTCCACCATGATGTTCGTCACAGCACAGCTCAGCGTGCGCCCTGTCGAGGGGAATTGCAGATAAAAGGAGCGCTTCAGGCGATCAACAATGATATTGGCCGCGCTTTCGTCAGCATTGGGGAGGAACATGGCAATCGTGTTTTCATCCAGGCGCGTGATCACGTCGCCACGGCGCAGATTCAGCAGCATAATCTTCACCAGACCGTTGAGCGCCACATCTCGCTTCTCGCTGGAAGGAGTCAGCTCCGTCAGCGTCAGAATGCCCAGCAGTGCCCGGCCACCCGTGCGCTCCATCCCCCGGCGCTGCAAGCGGAACAGTGCCCGAAAGACCCGTTTGTCACAGACAATCGCACGATAGTTTTCCTCGCCGCGCATCAGATCGTCTTTCAGGTCGTTCAGCCCGGATTCCAGCGCCTGGTTCGTAGCCTTCACCCGTCTGTAATAATCCGCCATCATCTCATCCTGCACCGCATTGCCCAGACGCGCCACCAATTCTTCCTGCTGCTGCGCATCCGAATCGCGCTCCGTCCGGCGCAGGCCATCAATCAGACGCTGCTGAAGTGCCTCGTTGGTCGGATCTGCGTCGATGGCGCGGCGAACCAGCGCCACATAGCGATGGACATGACCAGCCTGTTCCAGCTGGCGCAGGCGTGTATCAACCATCTGCAAAAAGAGCTGATGCAGCCGTTCACCGCGGTTGACCATCCACTCCGGCTGCGACTGCTGCGCGGCCATCAGGTGCCCCTGATAGAGCACCAGCAGGCGCATGATCATTTCTTCTGTCGGACCCGTGCTACCGGGCTGGCGCATTTGGGACACCAGTTCCTCAAATTCCAGCACGTCCACCGAAACCTCCGGGGAGCAGACCCAGCGATAGCCGCCGCGAACCGTCACCAAGCAAATCGCCAGTTCCGGTGCAATTTCTCTGAGCAGTGAACGCTGACGGCTGATGAGCGTTTTCAACGCCGTATCCGGGCTGATGGAATTTTCCTCCGGCCACATCACCTGCATCAGCGTTTTCGCGTCCGCCGTCTGCCGGGGCGCCAGCATCAGATACTGCATCAGCAGCATTCCCTTGGGTGAATGCGCCAGCTGTTCATCGACAGAGCGCCCATCCCGCTCCACATGGAAACTGCCAAAAAGGTTAATCTGCACACGCGCCATCGGTCTTTTCCCCCTTCTCTCTTCTGTATCATATCACAACTCTATTCGCTTGCGCAAGT
>CAZGKQ010000093.1:0-6337 GCA_964526125.1 uncultured Faecalibacterium sp. | reverse complement strand
GAAAGGAGCAATATGGACAGCATACAGAAAAACATTCCGGGAGCTGATGAATGTATGCGTGACGAATGGGTGCTGCCCAATGGCCTTCGGGTGCTGGGCGAACGGTTGCCGCATCTGCGCACGGTGTCAATTGGTGCGTGGATTCATGTAGGCTCGATGATGGAGCAGCCGGAGGAAAACGGCCTGTCCCATTTTATTGAGCACATGATCTTCAAGGGGACGGAAAAGCGCACGGCGAGGCAGATTGCGGAGGAAATGGACGCGGTTGGCGGCCAGCTCAACGCCTTCACGGGCAAGGACTGCACCTGCTGCTATGCCAAGGTGATTGATGAGGACATTGAGCTGGCGGTGGACATCATCGCCGACATGGTGTGCCATGCCACCATCGACGAGAAGGAGCTGGAAAAGGAACGTGGCGTGATTCTGGAAGAAATCTCGATGGACGAGGATTCGCCGGAGGATCTGGTGCACGACCTGCTGGCGAAGGCGCAGTTTGATGCGCAGACGCTGGGTCAGCCGATTCTGGGCACGTCGGAGCTGGTGAGCAGCTATTGCCGCAGCCACCTGATGGATTATAAGCAGCGCCATTATACGCCGGGGAACATCGTGGTCGCGCTGGCTGGCAACTATGATCCGGCGCGCGTGCTGGCGCTGATGGAAACGTACTTTGGCGCCTGGCAGGTGGAAACGCCGAAGATCACCGTTCCGCCACAGCAGGTGCTTTCGGGTCGCCGAGTGGTGAAGGAAAAGGATACCGAGCAGCTGCATCTCTGCCTGGGTTATCCAGGTTGCGCCTATGGCACGGACGAGGTGTATGTCGCAGCGGTGATGAACAATGTGCTGGGTGGTGCCATGTCCTCCCGACTCTTCCAGCGCGTGCGCGAGGAGCTGGGCATGGCGTATTCCATTTACACCTATCCCAACACCTATCAGGGCATTGGCACCTACGGCATTTATGCCGGTGTCAATCCCAAAAATGGCGAAAGGGTGCTGGAAGAGATTGACCGGGAAATCCGGCGCTTCCTGAAGGATGGCATGACGGACAAGGAGTTCCGGGACAGCAAGACGCAGCTCCGTTCAGGCTACCTGATGGGGCTGGAAAGCTCCGGCAGCCGCATGCAGGCGATGGGGCGCTCCACGCTCATCACCGGCATCCCGACGGATCATCAGCAGACGATTGCCGCCATCGAGGCTGTCACGCCGGAGATGGTGATGACATGCGCCCGGCGCATCCTGACCAGCAGCCCCTGTCTGGCCGTGGTCGGCAAGGGCGCGGAGAAATATGCGGAGTAACGTATGGACGAAAGAATCATTGCGCTGGATATTGGCGATGCACGCATCGGCGTGGCTGTGTCGGATGCATCGCGGCTGATTGCCACGCCGATTGATACCATCTACCGCGTGGGCTATGGGCCGGACGTGCGCAAGGTGGTCGCGCTGTGCCAGCAGTATGAAACGACGCAGGTGCTTTCCGGCTGGCCGTTGAATATGGACGGTACGGCTGGCTTCCAGAGTGAAAAGGTCAAAGCCTTTTGCGAGCAGCTGGAAAAAGCAGGACTGCATGTGTTTTATCAGGATGAACGACTGACCACCGTGACGGCCACCAACGCCCTGATTGAAGGCAACATGCACCGGCAGGAGCGAAAGCACAACGTAGACAAAGTGGCTGCGGCAGTGATCTTGCAGCAGTATCTGGACACATGCAGAAATCAACAGCAGGAAAAACAGGAGGGCATGAAAATGAGCGAGCAGGAAAATATTTTGGAACTGATTGACGACGATACGGGCGAATCCATCCGCTTCCAGCACCTGGCGACGCTGGAACATGAGGGCGAGCTGTACATTGCGCTGACGGAGGAGGAAACGCCGGAGGAAGGCGAATGCGGCGTGTTCTTCATGCAGGTGGCGCAGGAGGAGGACGGCACGGAAAGCTACATCCAGATTGATGACGAAGCCGTGCAACAGGCCGTGTTTGAAAAATTTATCGCGCTGATGAATGAGGATGACGATGATGCAGAATGACGAGCTGGACATGATGGAGGAGCCGCTGGTGGATCTGACCGCGCCGGATGGCACGGTGATTCGCTTCCGGTTTGGGGCGGTGATTCCCCATGAAGAGGCGGAATACGCCGTGCTGCTGGAGCTGGAGGACAATCCCGACGGCGAGGAGCAGCTGCTGGTGACGCGCATCGAGCCGACGGAGGACGGCGGCATGACCTTCGTGGTGGAGGAAAATCCGCAGGTGGTGCAGGCCATCTTCCAGCGCTATGTGCAATTGCAGGAGCAGCAGGCGGAAGATGTGCTGACGGACGAAGGCTGACGGCTTTCAGGCCAAAAGGAGGGACAAGCCATGAAGCACGGGAGAAAAGGAATGTTGCTGATCGTCCTGCTGCTGCTGTTGCTGCTGCCGACGGCGGCGGCGGAAACGGTGGGCACGCCGATTCAGCCCTGCCATCAGGTGACGATGGAGAAGATTTCTTCCATCACCAGCACAGGCGGAACCGTCTCGCTCTGGCACATTGATACCGTGCTGGATGCGGTGGATGAGGAGCTGAACGCGCTGGCCGATGCCTATGCGGATGAAATGGCTTCGTTGCTGAAAAAGCCGGGCACGGGGCGCGCCGAAACCAGCACCCTGCAGGTGCGCATCCTCCACAGCCGCACGGGTCTGAGCTGGATGAGCTTCATGGTGCAGGCGCGCCACGAGTATTATCGGGAAACGCAGCAGGTGGAATTTGTCACGCGCACCTACGATATGCTCACGGGCAACCGGATTCTGCTGACGGACATTTTCCCGGAGGATTCCCCGGCCTGGGCGCTGCTGAAGCAGACGGTGGAGGACACGGTGAACGCCTATTATCCGCAGGAAACGGCGGATGCGGACACGCTGGCCGCTCTGTGCAGCCGGGAAGGCCTGGCGCAGCTGGAATTCACGCTGCACGGCATGTCGCTGGTGCTACATATTCCTTCGGTTTATCCGGAGCATCCGCAGCTCCTTCAGGCGACGCTGTATTATCCGGATATTCGGGATTACATGACGCAGGAGGCACAGACGCAGACGGATAACGCCAACCTGTACGCCTTCTGTGCGTTGACCTTCGACGATGGCCCCAACCAGTGGATTACCCCTCATGTGCTGGATCGCCTGATGCAGACGGGGGAGCGAGCCACCTTCTTCCTGGTGGGTAACCGGGTGCGCCCGTTTGGCTATCTGGCGCAGCAGGAGCACGACGAAGGCCACGTGATTGCCACGCATTTCTTTGAGCACCTTTACGCCCAGCAGGAGAGCAAGGACGTTTTCCAGCCGATGTATGATAAGGTGAACAGCGCACACATCGAGATACTGGGCATTGCCCCGACTTACGCGCGTGCGCCCGGCGGACAGTGGAGCGCCATGGCGCGCCATCAGGTGGGCTGGCCGCTGATCCAGTGGACGGCGGAAGCACGCGACTGGGATGGCGACGACAACGGCCCAGATTACAACCAGACGGCACGCACCATCCTCTCCTGCACGAAGGAAGGCGGCATTATCCTGATGCACGACATGAAAATCAATTCCGCCAAGGCGATGGATATTTTCATTCCGGCGCTTCAGGAACGCGGCTATATGCTGCTGACGGTGGATGAGCTGTTCGCCGCCGATGGCGTGACGCTGGAAGCAAATCAGGCATACTGGCGTTGTCTGGATGGTGTGACGACGAAGGAGTAACATTGCATGAAAAAAATCCTATCCGGGCTGCTGGTGGTGGCGCTGCTGCTCACAATTCTGCCGACGATGGCGCTGGCGGAAGGCGGCATGCAGGAATGCCACCGCGTAGAATCAGGCTACACGGACACGACACAGAAGAACAAAAGCGGCATCCGCCTCTGGAAGGTGGAAACCGCGCTGGACAGTGTGGACGAGGAGCTGAACGGGCTGGCACAGGCCTATGTGGACGAAATTGCGCCCACGCTTCAGGCTGGCAAGGCCACGGGGGATAAAAACAGCCGACTGGATGTGGCCATCCGCTACAGCAAAACGGGGCTGACGTGGATGAGCTTCATGGTTCAGGCGCGCACGACGTATCACCGGGATCTGATTGCGCAGGATTTCACCACGCGCACCTACGACATGACGACCGGGGAGCGCGTGCTGCTGACGGATATTTTTCCGGAGGGAAGCGAAGCGTGGCAGCTGCTGCGCGACGAGGTGGAGGAGACCATCCGCTACTACTTCCCCGATGAAACGCCGGATGAGGCGGCGCTTGCGCAGTATCTGACGCAGGAAGGGCTGGAACAGCTGGAATTCACGCTGCACGGCATGTCGCTGGTGCTGCATATTCCGGCGCAGAGTGTCTATCCTGACCGCAGGACGCTGATTCAGGTGACGCTGTTCTATCCGGACATTCGTGACTACATGACCGAACGCGCTCAGGTGGAAACGGACAATCTGGCCTATTACAAGACGGTCGCGCTGACCTTTGACGATGGGCCGACGCGCACGAACACCACCAAGGTTCTCAACAGCCTGCTTGAAGCCGGTGCTCCGGCGACGTTCTTCATGGTCGGCAAAAATATGAAGAGCTACGATGACCTGGTGCAACGTGCCCACGACGAGGGACACGCCATCGGCAGCCACAACTGGACGCACGGCGATGCGCGCAAAACCAGTGCCTCCACCCTACGCGCCATGCCGGAGAAGGTGAATAACGCGCTGACAGCGATTATCGGCATTCCCGTGCGCTATAACCGCGTGCCTTACGGGGTTTATCCGGCCATGATTAAGGCCAAAGTCGGCTGGTCGCACATCCAGTGGTCGATTGATACCTACGACTGGCGCGGCCGCACGACGAATCAGATCATGAACAATGTCAAAAAGCAGTTCACGGATGGCGACATTGTGCTGATGCATGACATCAAGGACAACACGCCCAAAACGGCGCTGACAATGGCGGAATGGCTCTATGAGCAGGGCTACATTCTGCTGACGGTGGACGAGCTGTTTGCCAAGGACGGCGTGGAGCTTCAGCCGGATGAGGTTTATTTCCGCTGCGACGATGGTGTGACGACCATCAAGCAGAAGTGAGCGCTACGGAGGTGAATGAAGATGAAGAAACTGCAAGCTGTTCTGCTTTGCCTGACGCTGATGATGCTATCGAGGCCGCTGCTGAAGACGGCTGCGGCGGAAACGGTGCTGGATCCGCAGGAACAGCGGAACATTCTTCTGACAGAAGCGTCCCTGAACGAAACGCCGGAAGGCATCAGCCCCACCACGGGCAGGACGCTGAGCAGCCTGATCGTTCCTGACGGCTATGCCGGGCTGGCGGCGACGGGGCGCTACATGCCCATTCTGGTTCAGATTGGTAATGATAATGGCGGCGTGGGCAATCGTCAGCCGTGGGGCGTGAGTTGGGCGGATGTGTTCTATGAAACACCCCTGACCCGAAATCACGAAACGCGTATAACCGCTGTGTTCTCCGATGTCATTCCGGATTCGGTGGGTTTTGTGCGTTCCGCCCGTGTGGGACATCTCTGGCTGCGCGAGGAATGGGACGGCGGCTTTATCTACTACGGCCAGCAGGAGGTGGATGGCAGCAACGTCAAGACGGAGCTGAAGCGCCTGGGGGCAGACGTGAAAGGTGTTCTGTTCAGCGGCACCGCCGGTGGGACGGCCTTCAAGCGCTATTTCACCAGCCGCGCCGGAGCAAAATCCCCCTATGACGTGGACGTGAACGCTGCCGCCATCAGCCACTTGATTCCTGAAAACCACGTCGCGACCAACCACGCTTTCCGCTTCACCGATGAAGTGCCGGAGGGCGACAGCGCCAACCGCATCTACATTCATTGGGGCAGCGAAGCGAAGCTGTACAACTCGCGCTTGATTTACCGCAGCGAGTGGAACGGTTATCTGCGCTACATGGGGACAGGGCAGACGGACTGGTACGCTGACCGCGATTCAGAGGAAAGCGCCATTGCCTTCCAGAACGTGATCATCCAGTTCACCCGGGTGGATTACAACCACAACAACAAAAACGAGCCGCTGGTCTACGTCATCGGCCCGGATGGTGAGTCGGCGGAGGGCAATGCGGACTTCTTCATGGCCGGGAAACATCTTTCCGGATACTGGAAGCGCGACAGCATGACCTCCCGAACGGTTTATTACACCGCCGACGGGCAGGAACTGGCCTTGCAGCGCGGCAAGACGCTGATTGTCATTTTCCCCGACGATGCGGCGGAAAATCGAAGCGTTTCTTACGAATAAAATCGGTAAAATCGGCGCAAAGCCTTCTCTGCATGTCGGAGAAGGCTTTTTGCTTCTGGAAAAAATGATATTGACAAGTGTCCCACTTTTGTTATA
>CAZGKQ010000092.1:0-6422 GCA_964526125.1 uncultured Faecalibacterium sp. | reverse complement strand
CCCGAAAAATGCAGCAGCGAAAGCCCTTTTGCCCGACTCCCCCGGAACAGCTCCGGGCGCAGCGGTGTGCCGACGGCTTCTGCCTTTTCGCCCAGCATCTGCGCACATTCCGGGAAGGTTGTCGCCATCTTTTTGACAAACGGACGGCAGAGCTTATTCGCCAGCCCCGGTGTCAGGTCGCTTTCGTGGCAAACCACCGGCACCCGGTGCAACCATGCGCCGAAAACCACCGGCACCGCCACAAACCCCCCCTTGCTGAAGCAGACATCCGGCTTGATGCTGCCCATCAGGTGCGCCGACTGAAAAGCACCAGCCACCACCCGGAAAGGATCGGTGAAGTTTTTCCAGTCAAAATAGCGGCGCAGCTTGCCCGTCTTCACGCCGTGATAGGTCACACCAGGCAAGTTGCGGAGCTTTTCCGCCTCCATGCCGTTTTCCGTGCCGATATAATGAACCTCATAGCCACTTTCCAGCAAATGCGGCAGCAGCGCCAGATTCGGGGTCACATGCCCCATCGTGCCACCACCGGTCAGGACGATCTTTTTCTTCATCATGGGAACCTGCTTTCTTTAATAGCCTTTGCCCCCTTATCATACCGCAGGAGAGCTTATGTGTCAAGTCATGTAAAAATGCGGTTCCGCTTTTTTCGCCGGAAAATTGGTCTGACAGCTGACATCAGCGCAAAAATATGTTATACTGAAGCAACATCACAACAGGGGGAATCTCGCATGAAAATCGTCATTCTGGATGCGCAGGGAGGCGGTCTGGGCAAAATGCTGGTGGAAAGCCTGAAAAAAGCCCTGCCTGAACAGCCGCTGATTGCCGTGGGAACCAACGCACTGGCTACTTCCGCCATGCTCCGCGCCGGAGCGGATCAGGTGGCGACCGGTGAAAACGCCGTCGTCGTCTGCGCCACGCAGGCAGATCTCATTCTCTGCCCTATCGGCATGGTGCTGTGCGACGCGATGCTGGGCGAGGTTACGGCCACGATGGCGTTGGCGGTGGGGCGCAGCCGTGCGCACAAGATTTTCCTCCCCGTCAGCCGCTGTCAGGCCACAGTGGCCGGTGTCCCCCCGTCTGAGCATGGCCGAGGCCGTCAGCAGCGCCGTTGAGGAAGTGCTCATCCGTCTCCGCCCGGGGGAATAAAACCATTTTCGGCGCAGCGCCCTTTTTCGGCAAAAGAATTCTTTTTTCCGGCAGGAAATCCGCCGCCTGACCAGGAATTCCTCCTGTCGAAGTTTCCCGGGATTCATCGGGATTTCCACTGGAGGCGTTTTCCATGCACTGCCTGATCGTTGCTGACAATCCGCTGACGCTCGCCAATTCTCTGACCGAGCTGGAAAATCTCAGCGATGCCTACACCGGCCACACGGCACAGCAGGTCGAACAGGCACTTTTCTGCCTTGCCACCCATCCGATTGAGGTCGTTTTGCTTTTTCCCGGCCAGCCATCGACGCAGCTTTCCGCAGCGCTTTGGGCACAGCCGCCCCTTTCGCCGCCTTATCTGCTGGGTGGTGTTGATGGTTCTCTGCCGCCTTTTTCGGCGCTGCCGCAGTGGTGTCAGACGGCACGGCATACGCTGACACTGCCCGCACTGGCGCTCCACGCGCTGCCGGAATATCTTCCGCTGGCCGTTCAGCTGCTGTCGGCGCTGGATATTCCGACCACGCTCCGTGTCTGGGACTTTCTGCCCGAGCTGACGGTGCTGACCATGTTGCATCCACCGCTGCTGCACGATTTGCAGCATTTTCTTTATCCGCTGATGGCTCGTCGCCATGGCTTGACCCCCTCCGCCGTTGAGCGGCGGCTTCGTCTGGCAGTGGAATCCACCTGGAATCACGGCGACTATGAAGCTTTGGAACGCTTCTTCGGCCAGTCGGTCGATCCGGATCGCGGCAAACCGACGAACCGCGAATTTCTCTGCCAGCTGCAACAGCGGCTGACGCTGACCGTCCACCGGATGCAGCACAATGAAGCATAAAAGGAGGCCGCCCCGTTGTCGAAAGCACGACAGCAGGACGGCCTGTCTTATTTACAGTTCAGAATACTTTTGTTACTTCTTCCGCTTCATTTGCAGATACTGATACAGAAATCTGCCAAAAGTGGCGAGGTAAACAGCTATCAGAACCAGATACACAACGACCAGCACAATCCACTGATGTACGATGCAGCTGACCAATTGCGGCAGCAGGATACCAATGAACAGAATGATCATCGGCACAATTCTGCCCCTGGCCACGCGTTCCAGCAGCTGCATCCGCGATGACTCATCGCAGAAAATAGCTTCCTCCCCATCGGTTTCGGACGCAGCTTTGCGGAAATAGGAGTAGCCCATGTAGTCCTGCAAATACTCCCAACCGCAATCGTTGAACATTTTGATGTATTCCGCCTGTTTGGCCTGTCCTTCCGGATTGTAATCCAGCTGATAAATCACGTTTTCCGGTGTACACTGCTCAAAGTGATAGACGCAGAAGCCCGATACCTTCACCAGCTTCCAGCCGTTCCGGTGCATCTGTGTCAGATACTCCTGTTCATCTTCATATTCACAGACGTTGAAAAATTTCAGCGTTTTTTTCGTTTTCATCTTATATCTCCTCCTGCGCAATGCGATACAGGCGCTCAATTCGCTTCAGTTCGATTTGCAGCACTTCTTTCCCCAAATCAGTCGTCTGGTAGATAATCCGTTTATCTTCCTCGCGGACAAACTGAATCAGGCCATCCTTCTCCATTTTTGACAAACTGCCGTACATCGTGCCGGGTGCCAGCCGAACGGTGCCATCTGTCAACTTCAGCACCATCTGGACGATTCCGTAGCCGTGATTCGGCTTTTGCAGACATTTCAGGATGTAGAAGGCTGTTTCCGTCATGGGAACATAGACCTTCCTGATGTGTTGATCCACGGTGTTCCTCCTTCCGCAGTGCGATACATCGCACTGCTATATAGTATATCGCACTGCGATGTATTTGTCAAGCAATTCCCGAAAAATCTTCCTCGTTAAGGGGGAAACTTTCGCTTTTCCTGCGCATCCCCCTACCCAAAGCGTTCATTTTGCGCTATAATGTAGAAACTATCCATCAGGAGGGATCCTATGAAGCACCTTTTCCCCTACCTCCGGCGCTTCCGCAGGGAAAGCATTCTTGCGCCCCTGTTTAAGATGCTGGAAGCGACCTTTGACCTTCTCGTCCCGATGGTCGTCGCCGGAATTATCAAAACCGGCATCGGCAACGGGGATACCACCTATATCTGGACGCGCTGTGCGCTGCTCGTGCTAATGGCACTTGTCGGCCTGCTCTGTTCCTTCACGGCGCAGTATTTCGCCGCCCGTGCCGCCATCGGCACCTCCACCGGCCTGCGCCATGAGCTGATGGCGCACATCCAGTCTCTTTCCTTTTCCGAGCTGGATACACTGGGTGTCAGCACCCTGATTACGCGCATCACCAGCGATGTCAATCAGGTACAAAACGGCCTGAACATGTTCCTGCGCCTGTTTTTGCGCTCCCCCTTCATCGTGGCTGGTGCCATGATCGCCGCTTTCACCATTGACGCGCAGATTTCCCTGATTTTTCTGGCAACCATTCCGGTGCTGTCCATCATTGTGTTTGGCATCATGCGGTGGACATCCCCGATGTATAAACAGGTGCAGTCCGAACTGGATGCCGTGACCGGCGCGACTCGCGAGAACCTGTCCGGCGTGCGCGTGGTGCGTGCCTTTGGCCGGGAAGAGGCCGAGGAAGCGCATTTTGTGGCGCAGAACGGTGCCTTAACCAACATGCAGCTCAAGGTTGGGCGCATTGCCGCGCTGATGAATCCCCTGACGTATGCGGTGGTCAATCTGGGCATTATCGCCATCCTGTATTTCGGCGCGAACCGGGTGGACGGCGGTCTGCTGCTGTCCGGCGACGTGGTGGCACTGGTGAACTACATGAGCCAGATTCTGGTGGAGCTGGTGAAGCTCGCGAACCTGATTGTGCTGCTCAGCCGCGCAATTGCCAGCATGGGGCGCGTTTCTCAGGTGCTGGACACACAGACCAGCATGACCTTCCCGACAGAAAAACAGCCCGTTTCGCCTTCCACATCCGACGTAGCGGTTGCCTTTGACCATGTTTCCCTGGCCTATCGCGGTGCCGGGGATGAAAGCCTGTCGGACGTGAGCTTCACGGTGCGTCGCGGCCAGACCATCGGTGTCATTGGCGGAACCGGCAGCGGCAAATCTACGCTCGTCAGCCTGATTCCACGCTTCTATGATGCCACAGCCGGTCAGGTCACGCTGCTCGGACAGCCGATTTCTTCCTACAGCCGCGAGGAGCTGCGCCGCCGTGTGGCCGTGGTGATGCAAAAAGCGCAGCTCTTTAAGGGCACCATCCGTTCCAACCTGCTCTGGGGCAATGAAAACGCCACAGACGAGGAACTCTGGCACGCTCTTTCGCTGGCACAGGCTGAAGATTTCGTGCGCCAGAAGCCCGGAAAGCTGGACGACCCGGTGGAGCAGGGCGGACGCAACCTCTCCGGCGGTCAGCGTCAGCGCCTGACGATTGCGCGTGCGCTGGTTGGTCAGCCTGACATTCTCATTCTGGATGACAGTGCTTCCGCGCTGGATTATGCCACGGATGCTGCCCTGCGCCGTGCACTGCGCACGCTGCCCGACGAGACGACGCTGTTCATCGTTTCGCAGCGAACCTCCTCCCTGCGCCATGCGGATCAGATCATTGTGCTGGACGATGGCCGCGTGGTGGGCATTGGCACGCACGATGATCTGCTGAAGTCCTGCGACGTTTACCGTGAAATTCATGAAAGCCAGTTCCGGAAAGGAAGTGATCTGCAGTGAGCCAGCCGACCTCAAAAAACAATCACCAACGTGGCACACTGCTGCGCGTCCTTCAATATGTCAAGCCCTATCGGCTGCTGGTGGTGGTCAGCCTGCTGTGCGCATGCATCAGTGCCGCAGCGCAGCTGCTGATCCCCATCCTGACCGGCGAGGCCATTGACCTGATGCTCGGTCAGGGGCAGGTATCGCTGCCGGGCGTAGTTCGCTTTGCGCTGTGGATTGCGCTGGTAGCTGCCTTTTCCGCCATTGCCCAGCAGTTTCTGGCCACCTGCAACAACCGCATTGCCTACTGCATCAGCCGCGATTTGCGCAACGAGGCATTCCATAAGCTGCAAAAGCTGCCCCTGCGCTATCTGGATGCGCATCCCTCCGGCGATCTGGTCAGCCGAATGATTGCCGATGTCGATACCTTTGCGGACGGTCTGCTGATGGGCTTCACGCAGCTCTTCACCGGCGTGGTGCTGATCGTCGGTACGCTGACCATCATGCTCGTCAAAAACTGGATGATTGCCCTGCTGGTTGTCTGCCTCACGCCGCTGTCGATGTTCGTGGCCTCCTTCATCGCCCGGAAGACGCATCACTATTTTGCCGAACAGGCGCGCGTCAGAGGGCAGCAGACAGCGCTCATCAACGAGCTGATTGAGGGGCAGAAGGTCGTGCAGTCCTTCGGCCACGAGAAAGCTTCTCTGGCGGACTTTGATGCCATCAATGACGAGCTGGGCAAGGTGAGCCTGAACGCCACCTTCTTTTCCAGCCTGACCAACCCCAGCACGCGCCTTGTGAACAACATCATTTATGCTGCGGTTGCCCTGTCCGGTGCGCTGTATGCCGTTTCCGGCGGTATCAGCGTGGGCGATTTGAGCGTTTTCCTCAGCTATGCCAGCCAGTACGCCAAGCCGTTCAATGAAATTTCCGGCGTGGTGACGGAATTGCAGAACGCATTGGCCTGTGCGTCGCGAATTTTCGCGCTGCTGGATGAGCAGGATCGCGTGCCCGACCGCGAAAACGCTGTGGAGCTGCATCCGCAGGGCGCTGTTGCGCTGGATGACGTTTCCTTCCGCTACATTCCCGACAGGCCGCTGATTGAGCATTTCCAGCTTCAGGTAAAGCCCGGCCAGCGCATCGCCATCGTCGGCCCGACCGGTTGCGGTAAAACGACGCTGATCAATCTGCTGATGCGATTCTACGATGTCAACGACGGTGCGATTTGCGTGGATGGTGTGGATATTCGAGATGCCACGCGCCATTCCCTCCGCCAAAGCTTCGGCATGGTTTTGCAGGACACCTGGCTGAAGGCCGGTACCATCCGCGACAACATTGCCTACGGCCGTCCCGACGCAACGGAGGAAGAGGTGATTGCCGCCGCCAAAGCCGCCCATGCCCACAGCTTCATCCGCCGTCTACCGGACGGCTACAACACCGTCATCACCGAAAACGGCGGCAACATCTCTCAGGGACAGAAGCAGCTGCTTTGCATTGCCCGTGTCATGCTGGGTGGTGCCAACGGCGAGCTGCCACCCATGCTGATTCTGGACGAAGCCACCTCCTCCATCGACACGCGCACCGAACTCCGGATTCAATCCGCCATTGCGCGCC
>CAZGKQ010000091.1:0-6438 GCA_964526125.1 uncultured Faecalibacterium sp. | reverse complement strand
AGCAGCGGCAGCCACATGGACGCGGAGCCGCTGAACGCGGAAGACACCGAAATTCTGCGCAAAATCAACGGCGGCTCGTTCTCCTGGCGGCGACGTGCCGTGCTGGTCAAATACAACGGCCATGTTTATGCGGCTTCCATTTACTCCGAACCGCATGGCAGCGATACCATTCCGAATAACAATTTTGAAGGCCAGTTCTGTCTGCACTTCTACGGCAGCAAGACACACGGCACCGATCGGGTGGATGAAGCGCATCAGGCCTGTGTGGAAAAGGCCATGAAGGCCACCTGGTAATTCATGTTTTCAAAAACAGCTACATCGCCTTCTCGCGGTGCAGCTGTTTTTGAATTCCCACACAAAATCTTCCGTGCCACTTTACGTTTCGCCCTTTTTCATGATATAATGCGATGAAAAAACATCCGCAAAAGAGGTGTCTCCATGCTTTCTCTGTTGCAAAACGGTATCGCCCTCCCCCTCGTCGTGGAAGCATGCGCTTATTCCGGCGTGGTTCGCGTGGCCGACAAGGTTTGCTGCGATATTGAAAAAGTCACTGGCGTCCGCCCTGCCCTCCTGCGGCAGGAACCCGATGCGCCCCATATTCTCTGCGCCACAATCGGTCACAGTCCGCTGGCCGATGAGCTGATCGCGCAGGGACTGCTGCCACAGGCCGCGCAGATTCGCGGCAAGTGGGAATGCTATGCCATTGCCATCGTCCACGACAGTCTGGTCATTCTCGGTTCCGACAAGCGCGGCACGGAATTCGGCCTGTTTGAGCTTTCGCGTTATATCGGCGTTTCGCCGCTGTGTTACTGGGGCGATGTGGAGCCGCGCCACCGCGATAACGTCGCGCTGGATGCGCTCTGCACCGTTTCCAAAGAACCGTCCGTGCGCTATCGTGGCCTGTTCATCAACGATGAATGGCCTTGCTTTGGCTCATGGTGCATGGAGCATTTCGGCGGCGTAAATGCCCGGATGTATGACCATGTGTTTGAGCTGCTGCTGCGTCTGAAGGCCAATTATCTCTGGCCGGCCATGTGGGCAAGCGTCTTTGCCGAGGAGGGGCCCGGTTCGCTCAATGAGGAGCTGGCTGACGAATACGGCATTGTGGTCGGTAACAGCCATCACGAGCCCTGCCTGCGTGCCGGAGAGGAATTCAAGCGCTCCATCCAGTCCGGCGGCGAATTCGGCACCGACTGGAATTTTGTGCGCAATCGCGAAGGCATCACCCGTTTCTGGGCGGAAGGTCTGCGCCGCTCCGGACGCTATGAGCATCTGATCACCATTGGCATGCGCGGCGAGGCGGACAGCGCCATGTTGGGCGAGGATGCCGGGTTGCGTGCCAACATCGACTACCTCAAGGATGTCATCCAGACGCAGGAATCCCTGATTCAGGCGCATGCCGGGGACAAATCCCGGAATCAGCCGCGTCTGCTGGCGCTATACAAGGAAGTTGAACCCTTCTTCTACGGCAATGAGTCCGTCCCCGGCCTGAAGGACTGGGATGGACTGCGCAACACGGTCTGCATGCTGTGCGAAGATAACCACGGCTTCCTCCGTTCCCTGCCCACGCCCGAAACGACCGCCTCCCTCCGCGCACGCGGCTGCGGCTGGGGCATGTATTACCATGTGGACTATCATGGTGGCCCTGTCAGCTACGAATGGATGCCTTCCACGCCCTTCACGCGGCTTTGGGAGCAGATGTCAATGGCCTACGATGCCGGAATCCGAGATGTCTGGATTCTGAACACCGGCGACCTGAAGGGCAACGAAGTCAGCCTGTACCAGTTCCTTGCGCTGGCCTATGACTACGATCGCTGGGGCAGCCATTGTCCGGACAATGCACAGCGCTGGGTGGCTGATTTTGCGGCGGAAACCTTCCCGGCGCTCAGTGCCGCCGATCAGGCTGAAATTCAGCAGCTGCTCCTGGCGCTTTATGACCTGAACGGACAGCGCCGTCCTGAAGCGCTGCACGCCGGGGTTTATCACCCCTGCTGTGATCTGGAAAGCGCGCGCATGTTTAAGCGCGGCCAGTCGCTGCTCCAGCGCAGCACGTCGCTGTATCAGCAGCTTTCCAATCCGGAGAAGGACGCTTTCTACAGCATGGTGCATCTGCCCATCTGCGCCAGCGTCAATCTGCTGCAAATGCATCTGTCCGCCGGTTTGAACGCCCATTATGCCGCCCAGGCGCGTCCCGTAGCCAATCGCCATGCGGATGCTGTGGACGCTGCCATGCGCATGGATGCGCAGCTTTGCCAGGACTATGCCACCTTCCGCGATGGAAAGTGGCGCGGCATGGAAAGAGAAGCGCACATCGGCTTCACCAGCTGGAACGAGGATGGTTGCAAGCTGCCGCTGCGGACGTATGTTTATCCGTGGAAAGAGCCGCGTCTGTCGCTCTCCCGTGCTGACAGTAGCGAAACCTTTGGCCGCAAATACGGCGCACCTTTCGTCATCCGCGCAGATGATTTCTGCTATGCCGGCACAGACGAGCTGCTGCTGGAAATTGCCAACGCCGGTACCGGCACGCTGCATTACGAAATCACCGGCGATGCACCGTGGCTGACCTGCACGCCGCGCAGCGGAGACGTGACGGAGCTGGAAGTCATCCGCCTGTCCGTGGATCGCAGCCTTTTGACGGAGGAGGTACAGCACTGCCGCCTGTCCGTCGTGGCCAGTGACGGCACGGTGGACGTGGCCGTTTCCGCCCGGAATCCGGCTGCCAGCGTTCCTCCGGCTTATCGACCCGTCCACCAGTGCGTAACCATTGATGCGCCCCATTTCTGCCGAAAGCACGATACGCCGGATGCTGCTTTCCGCGTGCTGCCCGGCTGTGGCCGCAGCGGTCATGCCGTTAAGGTTTATCCGACAATGGCCGCCTTCCAGCCGGGCGAAGATGCCCCCAGCCTCACCTATCGTTTCTTTGCGGAGGAAGAGGGCGACAAAGCCTGTGAACTGTGGCTCACGCCGACCAGCCCTGTTGCGCCAGGAACACCCCTGTGCTGCACGCTGACAGACCCTTCCGGCAGGGTGCAGACGCTGCTCTGTGTGCCGGAGGACTACCGCGCCGGAGAAAACAGCGATCCGCGCTGGTGCCGCGTGACGGTCGAACAGATTCGCAAAGTTTCCGCCGTCATTTTCTGCCGCCAGGGTGTGAACGAGCTGACCATCGGTGCGCCGACACCCAACTTCTCGCTGGAACGCATCCTGATTGGCACTGTGGGACAGCCGCTCTCCCAAAGCTATCTGGGTGCGCCAGAAAGCCCCTGCTGCTAACGCCCGGAAAATTGCGCTGCGAAAATCGACGAAAACGTTGACAAACCGGCCAAAATCCTTACAATGAGAACTGCGGCAATTCATTCATTTTTTATTCATTTCTGTCCTGGCCGCAAACAGAAGAAAGAGGGTTACTGTCATGTTTGGATTCCGTCCCGACGGCCGCCGTGTGTCGTCCATTGATCCCATCGTCGCCATCACCCCCTACCTGATGCCCATGCGCTGCGACGCGCAGGTTTTCCTCCAGCACAAAATCGACTACGAGCTGCTCACGCGCTACATTGCCGCTCAGGCCGCCAAGGGCGAAAAGATCACCTTCATGCAGATCATCATCGCCGCCTTTGTGCGCACTGTGTCCCAGCATCCGGAAATCAACCGCTATATCATGAACAAGCAGTATTTTTCCCGGAATATGTGCGCCGTGTCCTTCACGATGCTCAAGAATCCGCAGGATCATCAATCCGGCGAAACGGCCGTCAAGATCAAGTATGACCTGACGGACACCATCTATGATGTGCGCGACCGCATGGAAGCCGTCATCAACGCCAACCGTGGCGATGATACGTCCAACTTCGCCGATAAGCTGGCTAAAGTGGCGCTGAAAGTTCCCGGGCTGGCGACGGCTCTTGTCGCACTGGTTCGTCTGCTGGATCGCTACGGCCTCTGCCCCGGTGCGCTGCTGGATGAGCTGCCCTTCCACACCAGCATGTACATCACCAACAACGCCTCCATCGGCCTGCACCATGTCAACCATCACATCTATAACTTCGGCTCCACCAGCCTGTTCTTCGGCATGGGCACGGTGGAAAAGGTGGCCGTGGTGGAAAAGGGCGAAACGCGCATGAAGCGCTTCCTCCCGATGGGCATCACAGCGGACGAGCGCGTCTGCTCCGGTGCACATTATGCCGAGTTCTTCGCCCTGATGTCCCACCTGCTCAAGCATCCGGAGGAGCTGGAAGTGCCGCCGGAATCGGTTCGTTTTGACGCGAAATGTGAATATCACGTCCCCAAGGTCGGCGAAAAGGCCGCGAAAAAGGGGCAAAACGCGACGGTTCAGGCGTAATTCCCCTCTGGGGCAGGAAAAACGCCCGAACATGTCGAAATCCTCCGTTGTAGCGCAGATGCTTTCCGCATTTGCAGAAGAACGGAGGATTTTTTGATGCAGCACATCGGCATTGTCGGTCTGGGACTGATCGGCGGTTCCCTGGCCAAGACCATTAAGCTTCACACCGCCTGTACGGTCTACGGCGCAGACCTGAATGAGGACACCATGCGCCGCGCCTTCCTGATGGAGGCCATTGACGGTGAACTGACGGCGGATACCCTCCCCCTGTGTGACCTGATTCTGGTCTGCCTGTATCCGCAGGGCATTATCGACTATGTGACCGCGCACGCAAACGAATTCAAGCCGGACAGCCTGATTATCGACTGTGGTGGCGTGAAGCAGGTCATCTGTGAGCAGCTCTTCCCCCTGAGCCGACAGCACGACTGGCATTTTCTCGGCGGACATCCGATGGCCGGGCGCGAATACAGCGGCTTCAAGTACGCCCGGGACGACCTGTTTGACAACGCCTCCATGATTCTGTGCGGTCAGGGGGACGATGATCCGGCGCTTTTGCAGCGTGCACGCGATTTCTTCATGGAACTTGGCTTCCGGCGCGTCCAGTTCACCACGCCGAAAGTGCATGATGAAATGATCGCCTACACTTCGCAGCTGGCGCACATTGTTTCCAGCGCCTATGTCAAATGTCCACTGGCCGACCGGCATCGTGGCTTCTCCGCCGGCAGCTTTGCGGACATGACCCGCGTCGCCCGGCTGAACGAGGACATGTGGACAGAGCTGTTCTTCGACAATCGTGAGGCGCTGCTGCCCATCGTGGACGATCTGGTGCAGCGCATGAGCGAATACCGCGATGCTCTGCGCGACAAGGACACCGAAGGCATGCGCACGTTGCTACGTCAGGGGCGCGAAATCAAGGAGCGCCTGTCCGAATAAAATCAGCGTGCCAAATACAGGAGGAATCCTTCATGGCTGGAAAAATCATCGTCAGCGCCTGTCTGCTGGGCGAAAACGTCAAGTACAACGGCGGCAACAATCGCAACGAAGCGGTTTTGCGCTATCTGGAAGGCCGGGACTACCTGCCCGTCTGTCCGGAAATCCTGACCGGGCTTGGTGCGCCCCGAACGCCGGTGGAAATCCGCAATGGCCGCATCGTCTCTCAAACCGGAGAAGATCTGGATGCGCTGTACCGTCAGGGCGTTGCGGAGGTGCTTTCCCGTTTGCAGGGGGAAGACATTTCTCTGGCCATCCTCAAGGCGAAAAGCCCGACCTGCGGCTCAAACGGCATTTACGACGGCACCTTCACCCACACGCTCGTCAGCGGACAGGGTATTCTGGCTCAGGCGCTCACCGCGCTGGGCATTCCCGTGTGCGATGAAAATACGCTGCCGGAGGCATAAACCGCCTTTACAGCTCCACATCCACCAGAATCACATCATCCCCGATTTTGCAGATGTTCTCCCACGGGATAACCAGTCCGGCTCTTTCGCCGCGCAGCAGGTGGACAAAGCTGAATTCCCCCGGCACAATGATGGCCGTCACGCGCCCATCCAGCGCACAGAATTCCAGATCCATCGGTTTTCCCAGGCAGTGACCATCCCGGGTGTTAATCACATCCTTCTGCCTCAGCTCGCTCAGGCTCATGCTCCATCCCTCCCTGCGTCAGCGTCTTTTCATTCTATGCACTTCTTTTCGCAAAATTTCCGGCCTTCCGTGGGAGAAGGATGATGTGTTTTTTTGCTGAAATTGCAAATTCCACTACACAAGCCGCAAAAAATATGTTATACTATTCTTGCGCAATGATGGGCGTGTGTTTTTCACATGCCTACGCAGGACTATCATATAGATAGGAGGAACCTATTCGATGCAGTACACCAAGGAAGTTGAAGAAATGGTCTGTGTCGCCAAGGGCCCGAATCACGGCCCGGCACCCATCCCGGAAGAGGGCAAGTGGATTCAGGCCAAGGAGATCAAGGACATCTCCGGTCTGACCCACGGCATTGGCTGGTGCGCTCCGCAGCAGGGCACCTGCAAGCTGACCCTGAACGTCAAGGAAGGCGTCATTCAGGAAGCGCTGGTGGAGACCATCGGCTGCTCCGGCATGA
>CAZGKQ010000090.1:0-6526 GCA_964526125.1 uncultured Faecalibacterium sp. | reverse complement strand
CAGAACGAAAAATCCATTGCGCTCTGTGCTATGTTTTAGACGTGAATTAGTATGATTACACCTTTGTCACCTTTTCGGCAGGATTTTCGTGCGCTTTTGTTGAATGTGAAGGAAGGGTGAAAAGGGTAGAAATATAGCGCACAAATCGGGCAGACGTTAATGGTGAAAAGCGTTTCATGTTGCATTTTTCAAAAAATGTGCCGGATAATCATGCGCCGGGAAAGCCAAAAAGCTGGTATGATAAAAACAAAGCAGGCGAAGACCTGCGGAATGAGAAAGGTGGTTGTTTTCATGAAGAAACGACTCTCCCTGTTGTTGGCGGCGGCGCTGGCGGCGAGCTGTCTGGGTGCGGCTTCTGCGGAGGAAGCGCCTCAGGCACGGTTCACCAGCTACGATCAGGTGAATCAGGCGATCACGATCATTCCGGGAACGGACACGCAGACGGAGCTGGGCTATCTGGATGGCGTGACGAACATTCTGGAAGTGGACGGCCTGAAGTTCAAGGATCTGAACGGCAATGGCACGCTGGACGTGTATGAAGACTGGCGGCAGGACGTGGATGTGCGCGTGCGCGACCTCTACGACCAGATGACGCTGGAAGAAAAGGCCGGTCTGTTCTACCATGTGAACACCTGCGGCAATCCTCAGGGCGTGGATTTCGCTGACAGCCGTTACATGTTCTCCACCGAGAGCACGGTGCCGGACGAGAATGCGACGTTTGAATCCAAGTCCATGTGGTATTACATCAATGAGCTGCAAATCACCAGCCATCTGGATAATACCAACGGCACGCCGCAGGAGCAGGTGGTGTACCACAACGCGATGCAGGCGCTGGCGGAAGACACCCGTCTGGGCATCCCGATTGTGATCTCCAACGACCGCCAGTATAACGCCTGGGGCGGCATGATTGATACCGCACACGATGCGTTTGGCGCGGCGAACGATCTGGAACTGTCCAAGAAGCTGTGGACGGCTTACTCTCTGGAAAGCCGCGCAGTGGGCATCCATGTGGTGCTGCATCCCTACAGCCAGGAGCTGGGCAGCTGGAACGGCGAAGATCCGGAATACGCCGGCACCATGACGAAGGAAGAGGTTGCGGCGATTCAGGTGGAAGGCGGCACGGAAGCCTGCATGAAGCACTTCATCGCACGCGGCGGCGACTCCTCCTTCGAGAATGCGCGTAGCGATGCGCAGACCGTGGATAACTGGATGAAGGCATGGGAAATCGCGCTGGAATCCAACCCGAAGTGGGTCATGACCAATGGCTACGGCACGGGTCTGACCAACACGGTGCATGTGGACTATGACAAGGAGACGATGGACTACCTGCGCAACACGCTGGGCTATGACGGAATCATCGTTTCCGACTGGGGCGACCAGGGCGACAGCAACTCCTCCGGCACGACGACCGATGGCATCGACATCCTGAGCCTGACGATTCCGGAACGCTATGCGTTCGTGATCAACAACGGCCTGGATCAGATCGGCGCGTTTGCGTGCGACTATGAGAGCGATGGCCACGGCGGACAGGCCAACCGCGACGGCATCAACGAAGCGCTGCGTCAGGGTCTGATTACCGAAGAGCGCTGCTACGAAACCTGCTATCGTGTGCTGAAGGACAAGTTTGAACTGGGTCTGTTCGAAAATCCCTACTCTGACGCTGACAAGGCGCTGGCGATTGCCGCTTCCGCCGAGTACATCGCGGAGCAGTGGGAAATCACTGATACCGATACCCTGATGGCGGCTCGTAATCAGGAAGTTGTGGCGCTGGAGCGCGAGCTGCAGGCCAAGTCCGCCATCCTCATCAAGAACGATGACGACCTGCTGCCGCTGAGCAAGGGCATCAAGGTGTACATCAATTCTACCGCCTCTGCCGTCACGCTGGAAGGCTACAAGAAGGTTCTGCCGGATTACGCCGAAGTGGTGGAAGAGATTGAAGACGCTGACGTGGTGATCGTTGACTGCACGCAGATCAACGACGCGGCGGAACTGACGATTGAAGACGCGAAGGACGCTGGCAAGAAGCTGGTCATCATCGCGAACAAGGTGGATCCCACGACGTACCTGATCGAAAACGGCGACGCGGTGCTGGCTCTGACCTTCTCCCGTCCTGCCGACCACGGCACGGGCGCTGGTGGCTTCATCACCACCACCGAACCCATCATGCTGGCTAAGCTCCTGTTCGGCGAAGCAGAACCGCAGGGCATGGTCGTCAAGGAACTGGCGCGTGACTCCGCGATGGACGACGCACAGTGGAAGGATCTGGCCGGTGATCAGGGCGCGAACCAGTGGGTGCGCATGATGCTGCTGGCCACCATGAAGACCTCCGAAAACAACACCGTGCCGAACAACTGGGGCGATCCGCTGATTCAGTACCAGTACGGCATGCGCTATGGCGAGCATCCGGACTTTGTGTATGACACGCTGGTTCTGCCGCGCGCCACGCATGAAGTGGTCACGGAGTCCAACGGCTCCACCAGCACCAGCTATGAATCCGTCATTGAGACGAAGGCTGGCGAACCCTTCACGATCTACACGCTGCTGTGGAACAACGGCGCTGACGGCATCACGACGGTTCAGGCGGTTTGCGACGGCGAAGTGATCGCGGAAAAGATCATGGCTGTCAACGGCGGCAGCTGGCGCGTTGTCGAAATGACGCTGACCATCGACACGGTGGGCGAGCATACCCTGACGGTTGGCACGCTGACCAAGACCATTCAGATTGTGGAATAATCCCATCGGATAACCCATCCTGCTCCGGCTGCTCCTCTGGCAGTGGCCGGAGCTTTTCCTACATTATAATGTCTCAAAAAAGAGAAATCCTCAGGCAGCGTTCATGAAGGGTTCACACAACCATAACATACATCGTTTATACTGTTATTACGCTCAAAGCTGCGAAAGAAAGGAGGTGTTAAGGATGTATCGCCATGAAGTGAAGCATGTGATTTCTCCGGCGGATGCACAGGCCGTGCGCATGAATCTTTCCGCCGTGGCGCAGCTGGATCCGCATGCGGCGGACAGGGGATATTACCGCATCCGAAGCCTGTATTTTGACGATATTCGGGATTCCGCCCTGCACGAAAAGCTGGATGGTGTGAATGAGCGGCGCAAATTCCGCATTCGCTATTATAATGACAATCTGGATTACATCGTGCTGGAATGCAAGATCAAGCGCGACGGGGTGGGACTCAAGCCACAGGAGCGCGTGACGCGCGAGGAGGTGGAAAAAATCCTGCGCGGCGACATCAGCTGGATGCTGACCAGCGGTCGGCCGCTGCTGGTGGTGCTGTATACGGAAATGCGCACAAAGGGGCTGAAGCCCAAAATGGTGGTGGAATATCAGCGTGTGCCGTTTGTATACGCCCCCGGCAATGTGCGCGTGACCATCGACTGGAATATCCGTGCCGGTCGCCCGGATACCTTCCTGAATCCTGAAGGCCTGACGCTCCCGGTGGCGGAAGATACGGTGCTGCTGGAAGTGAAGTGGGACGAATACCTGCCGACGCTGATTCGCCGTGCTGCGGCGCTGAAAAGCAGAATGCCGTCCGCCTTCTCCAAATATGCGGCCTGTCGCCTGTATGAATAATGGGCTGTAACCCAATTTGATTCGATGAAATTTTTGGAAAGGAATGTGTTTTTCCATGACGTTCAATGATATTTTCAAGTCCTCGTTTCTGGAGAATGTGACCGCTGTTTCCGTGACAGACATGGCGATTGCGCTGGTTCTGTCCTTCTGCCTGGGTCTGTTTATCTTTCTGGTGTATAAAAAGACGTATTCGGGCGTGATGTTCTCCCAGTCCTTCGGTGGCAGCCTGATTGCCATGACGATGATTACGTCGATGGTCATCCTCGCCATTACCTCGAATGTGGTGCTGTCGCTGGGCATGGTGGGCGCGCTGTCCATCGTCCGCTTCCGCACGGCCATCAAGGAGCCGATGGACATTGCCTTCCTCTTCTGGGCGATTGCCGGGGGCATTGTGCTGGCTGCCGGGATGATTCCGCTGGCGATTGTGGGCAGCATCATCATCGGTCTGGTGCTGATTGTGTTCTGCAACCGCAAGTCCGCTGAAAAGCCGTATATCGCCGTCATTTCCTGCGAAAATGCCGAGGCGGAAGCCAAAGTGGCGCAGTACCTGAAGGATCAGGTGAAGAAGGCCGTCGTCAAGAGCAAGACGGCGCAGAAGGGCGCCATTGAGCTGAGCTATGAAGTGACGCTCAAGGGCGACGATACGGCCTTTGTGACCACCATGTCGGAGCTGCCGGGTGTCCACAGCGCCGTGCTGGTGAGCTATAACGGCGATTATATGGGGTGAGCGATATGCTCCGAGGAAAAAGGATTAACCGCATCTGCTACGCGACCACGGCTTTGATGCTGGTGATCGCGATCCTGCTCTGGGGCGTGATGGAGAATCGGCAGGCAAACGGCCTGACAGCGCAGGTGGGCTATGAATCGCTGTTTGACACGTCTGTTGTCCACACCATCGACATTGAGATGGATGGCTGGGAGGACTTCATCGCACAGGCGGAAAACGAGGAGTATCACCTCTGTAATGTGACGATAGACGGCGAAAGCTATCATTCGGTTGCCATCCGCGCCAAGGGGAATACGTCACTGTCCTCGGTGTCTGCGATGGGGTCAACGCGCTATTCCTTCAAGCTGGAATTCGACCATTATGATGAAAACATGACGTATCATGGTCTGGACAAGCTCTGCCTGAACAACCTGATTCAGGACGCGACCATGATGAAGGACTATCTGGCCTACACGCTGATGAACCGCATGGGCGTGCCGTCGCCACTGTGCAGCTATGTGCAGGTCAACGTCAACGGCGAACCCTGGGGACTGTATCTGGCCGTGGAAGGCATTGAGGAAGGCTTCCTTGATCGCACGGGTCAGACGCGTGGCGAGCTGTATAAGCCGGATAGCCTGTCCTTTGGTGGCGGACGCGGCAATGGTCGGGATTTTGACTTCTCCGCCCTGACGGAGAACATGCAGAATGACAGCCAGGAAACGCAGTCGGACGAGACTGACGAAGAGAATGCGCCCAAAGCGTCCAATAAAGCGGCGGAAAATTCGCAGACGAATGAATTTGCCGCCAGCAGCGGATTCTCTGCCAGCAACGGAAGTTCCGCCGACAACGGAACTTCCGCCGACGATTTTGCCGCATCCTTCGGCGGAACCGCCGGAGACGGGGAAAATGAGCAGGGAAGCACCTTCCCGGGCAATTTCAGCTTCCCACAGAATGGTGAAGTGCCGCAGATGCCGGATGGCTTTACCATGCCGGACGTGTCCGACTTTGGGGACTTCGGCGGCATTTTCGGCGGCGGAATGGGCAGCAATGACGTGAAGCTGATTTATTCCGACGACGATCCGGACAGCTATTCCAACATTTTCGACAACGCCAAAACAAAGGTGACGAAGAAGGACAAGGCTCGCCTGATCGAATCGCTGCGCAAACTGAACGCGCAGGAAGACCTCGAAAACACGGTCGATCAACTGGAAGTCATCCGCTATCTGGCGGTGCACAACTTCCTGTGCAACGACGACAGCTACACCGGCATGATGGTGCATAACTATTACCTCTACGAGGAAAATGGCAAGCTGCGCATCATTCCGTGGGACTATAACCTGTCCTTTGGCGGCTTCTCTGCCTCCCAGAACGCGACCAGCACGGTCAATTCGCCGCTGGATTCACCCGTCAGCGGCGGCAGCACGGAATCCCGGCCGCTGATTGCCTGGATTTTCAGCGACGAGGAGGCGCTGGCGACGTATCATGAAGTGTACAGCCAGTTCCTTGCTGAAAATGTGGAAAACGGCTATCTGGCGGAGGAAATAGCGCGCATTTCGGCGCTGATTACCCCGTATCTGGAACAGGACACCTCCCTGTTCTATACGATGGACGAATATACCAGGGCACTGGAAACGTTGCAAATCTTCTGCGCCAAACGCGGTGAAAGTCTGCGCGGCCAGCTGGACGGCACGATTCCCTCGACCAGCGCCGGACAGCAGAGCGCTCAGGCCACGCTGGTGGACGCGAGCGAAATCAGCACATCGACGATGGGCAGCATGAACAACAGCATGCCGGGTGGCGGCGATCAGCCCAGCATGCCGGACAACATGAACCGTCCTGATGGCATGAGCAAACCGGATGGCGAACCATCGGCCAAACCGGACGCGAATGGTCAGAATCAGCCGGTTCAGCCGATGACGGAGCAGCCGGAAGCCACGCAGTCGCCGGAAGCGAGCGCAGCGCCTGAGACAACGGGAGACACCTCCTCCTTCGGTGACAGCGCAGCATCCAGCGGCGACAGCGCCATGCAGCAGGGCAACGGAACGAACATCCCGACGATGCCGCAGCAGGGCGACGGAGCAAACATCCCGACGATGCCGCAGCAGGGCGACGGAACGAACGTCCCGATGATGCAGCAGCAGGGCGACGGAGCAAACATCCCGACAGACGCACCGACCGTTCCTGCACAGCCTGACGAGGCGGAAGCATCCACCGAGCCGGAGCAAAATCGGCGC
>CAZGKQ010000089.1:2851-6664 GCA_964526125.1 uncultured Faecalibacterium sp. | reverse complement strand
GAGAAGCCGAAGGTCATCTGGGTCAGGTCGTTGGTGCCGAAGGAGAAGAATTCCGCTTCTTTAGCGATTTCGTCAGCGGTGACAGCCGCGCGCGGAATCTCGATCATGGTGCCGACGTGGTAGGGCAGCTCGACGCCCTGCTCCTCGAAGACCTTCTTCGCGGTCGCAACGACGACGGACTTCACATACGCCAGTTCCTTCTTGGAGCCAACCAGCGGAATCATGATTTCCGGCACGATGTCATAACCGCATTCGCGCTTGACATTGATCGCAGCCTGCAGCACCGCACGGGTCTGCATCTCGGCGATTTCCGGATAGGTGACGGCCAGACGGCAGCCACGATGACCCATCATCGGGTTGGACTCATGCAGAGCGTTGATCTTGTGCACAACCTCGTCGGAGGTGATGCCCAGGTTCTTGGCCAGCTCGTCGATTTCGTCCTTCATGTCCACATGCGGCACGAACTCGTGCAGCGGCGGATCCAGATAACGGACGGTCATGGGCTTGCCTTCCAGCGCCTTGTACATGGCCTCGAAGTCACCCTGCTGCATCGGCAGGATCTTCGCCAGCGCCTTTTCGCGCTGTTCCTTGGTGTCGGCCAGGATCATTTCACGCACAGCCGCGATACGATCCGCCTCGAAGAACATGTGCTCGGTACGGCACAGGCCGATACCTTCCGCACCGAAAGCCACAGCCTGCTTGGTGTCACGGGGGGTATCCGCATTGGTGCGCACGCGCAGGCGACGGGCAGCGTCAGCCCAGCCCATGAAACGGGCGAACTCGCCGGAGATGGAAGCTTCCACCGTCGCGATCTGGCCGTCGTACACATTACCGGTGGAGCCATCCAGGGAGATGAAGTCGCCCTCATGGTACACCTTGTCGCCCACGGTCAGGGTCTTTTCTTCTTCGTTGATCTTCAGCGCGCCGCAGCCGACAACTGCCGCACGACCCATGCCACGGGCAACAACCGCCGCGTGAGAGGTCATGCCGCCGAAGACGGTCAGGATGCCCTGAGAGTAGTCCATGCCCTCGATGTCCTCAGGCGTGGTTTCACGGCGAACGAGGATAACCTTCTCCTTGTTCTTGCCATGCTCTGCCGCTTCGTCAGCGGTGAAGTAGATGCCGCCGGTCGCAGCGCCGGGGGAAGCCGGCAGACCCTTGGCGATGACGGGAGCCTTCTTGACGGCCGCCGCATCGAAGTTCGGGTGCAGCAGGGTGTCGAGCTGCTTGGGTTCGACCTTCAGCACGGCCTCTTCCTCGCTCAGCACGCCTTCGTCCACCAGGTCAACGGCGATCTTCAGCGCAGCCGCAGCGGTACGCTTGCCGTTACGGGTCTGCAGCATGTACAGCTTGCCGCGCTCGATGGTGTATTCCATGTCCTGCATGTCACGATAGTGCGCTTCCAGCTTCGCGGCGATGTCCACAAACTGCTGGTACACTTCGGGCATCTGCTCCTGCAGGTGGGAGATGGGTTCGGGAGTACGGATACCGGCCACGACGTCCTCGCCCTGAGCGTTCAGCAGGTACTCGCCGTACAGCTTCTTTTCGCCCGTGGAGGGGTTACGCGTGAAGGCCACGCCCGTGCCGGAGGTCTCGCCCATGTTGCCGAAGACCATCGACTGCACGTTGACAGCGGTGCCCCAGTCGCCGGGGATGTCGTTCATGCGGCGATAGTAGATCGCGCGCGGATTGTCCCAGGAGCGGAACACGGCCTTGACCGCTTCCATCAGCTGCACCTTGGGATCCTGCGGGAAGTCAACGCCCATGTGATTCTTGTAGATTTCCTTGAAGCGAACGACAACGTCCTTCAGGTCATCAGCGGAGAGGTCGCGGTCAAACTTGACGCCCTTCTTCTCCTTGAATTCGTCCAGAACCGCTTCGAACTCGCTCTTCGGGATTTCCATAACCACGTCAGAGAACATGGCAATGAAACGACGGTATGCGTCATAGGCGAAGTGGGGGTTATTGGTCAGGTTGGCCAGACCCACAACGGACACGTCCGTCAGACCCAGATTCAGAATGGTGTCCATCATGCCAGGCATGGAGGCACGCGCGCCGGAACGCACGGAGACCAGGAAGGGATCCTTATCGTCGCCAAACTTCTTGCCGGCAATCTTTTCGGTCTCAGCCAGGGCAGCATAGATCTGCTCGACAATATCGTCACCGATCACCTTGCCGTCGGTGTAGTAGCGCGTGCAGGCTTCGGTCGTCACGGTGAAGCCCTGCGGAACCGGCATGCCCAGATTGGTCATTTCGGCCAGATTGGCGCCCTTGCCGCCCAGCAGCTCACGCATGTTGGCGTTGCCTTCCTTGAAGAGGTATACATACTTCTTCGCCATTGGAAACACTCCTTTATTTACATTCTGCGAGAAATTTCTCGCGCAGAAAAGCTTCATCGGTTGCCCGATGAAACATATCCTGCTGGTTATCCTATTTGATTATACTATTTTTCGCTGCTTTTTGCAAGATGCTATGCGCATTTTCATCGGGAATATTGGCATTTTTCCACCATGATAGCGTTTACATTTTTTCCTGTGCCGACGTGTTCATTTTCCCTTGACGGCCAATACGCGCATCTGGTATAATAAAAGCGAAAAAAACACAACCGTTCAATCAAGGAGGAATCTGCATGATGAAGAAAATCGTCTCACTTTTTCTGCTTTTCTGTCTTTTGTTGCCCTGTGCGCTGGGGGAAGAATCCCCTGTCGCCCCGATTTCCGGGCTTCCGGAGGATTTCTGGTTCGGTGCGGACGTGTCCACCGTGCTGGCGGAGGAAAAAAGTGGCGTGCGCTACTTTGATGAAAACGGCGTGGAGACGGATCTGTTTGTGCTGCTGAAAAATGCAGGATGGAATGTCATCCGCGTCCGCATCTGGAACGATCCGTTTGACGAAAGCGGCATGGGCTACGGCGGCGGCAACTGCGATGTGGCCAGCGCGGTGGAAATCGCGCGGCGCTGCCAGTCCGCCGGACTTTCGCTGCTGGTGGACTTCCACTACAGCGACTTCTGGGCAGACCCGTCCAAGCAGATGTGTCCCAAGGCGTGGGTTGAAATGACGCTGGAGGAAAAATGCACTGCACTCACCGCCTTCACCGCGGACGCACTGACGCAGATCCGCGACACGGGCGTCCACGTTATGATGGTGCAGGTGGGCAACGAAATCAACGGCGGTATGGCCGGTGACTGGACGCTCGAAGGCCGCAACGCCCTGATGAACGCAGGCAGTGCCGCCGTCCGTCGGGTGCTGCCGGAGGCGCTGGTGGCCGTCCACTTCACCAACGTCAGCCAGGGCGACGCAGAAAAATACATCCGCGAAGTCTGTGAGGGCGACAATGCCGTGGATTTTGACGTGATGGCCTACAGCTACTACAGCTACTGGCACGGCTCGCTGGAAAACCTGACGTCCCTGATTGCGGATGTCCAGCAGAATTTCGGCAAACAGGTCTTTATTGCCGAAACGGCGTACCCCTTCACCACCGACAATCTGGACACGCATCCCAACAGCGTCCCGAACGAATGGTGCGACATGAAGTCCGCCATCAACCGCGAAGGACAGGCGGAAGATTTCCGCCGCACGGTGGAAGCCGTCGCTTCAGCCGGTGCGCTGGGCGTTTGCTACTGGGAACCGGCGTGGATTCCCGTTCCGGCAGAAAAGTGGGAAGATCAGAAGGTGCTTTGGGAGCAATATGGTTCCGGCTGGGCCAGCAGCTACGCCGGTGGATATGACCCACAGGATGCCGGGCAGTGGCACGGCGGCTGTGCGTGGGAGAATCAGGCGCTGTTTGAGCCGGATGGCACAGCCGCATGGACGCT
>CAZGKQ010000089.1:0-2751 GCA_964526125.1 uncultured Faecalibacterium sp. | reverse complement strand
CCTTCCGCGCCGGAAATGCTGGCCTGCGTGGCAATGGACTGCCCGACCGCCGCTGCGGTAAACAGTGCATCTACCGCCAGCTCTTCCGTCAGGTGCTTTTCCTCCATCATCGCCAGCACCGCGCCGGGCAGAATGCCACAGGCTCCGGCTGTCGGCGCAGCAACAATCTTGCCCATGCAGGCGTTGCATTCCGCCGTGGCCAGCGCGTACACCTCCGCCTTGCCCAGCAGACTGCCAGCCAGGCACTGCCCAGCCAGCAGCCGACGCTGCATCATGGCCGCCTGACCGCCCGTCAGCCCGGTGACGCTGCGCAGCTGCTCATCCAGCCCCTGCTGCACCGCCTCCTGCATGCAATGCAGATGATGGCGCATCCTCTGGCGGACATGTTCCTGCGTCTGGCCGGATTCTTCCGCCTGTTTTTCCACGGCGCATTGTGCAATGGAACGCCCCTGCGCCAGCGTAACCCATTCTTTCAGGGTGTAATCCATCAGTCATCCCTCCTTTTGAGGAAGGTGCACGCCTGAATATCCGGCAGTGCGCGAATGATTTCCAAATCCCTTTCCATCGGTGCGCCATCCAGTTCCAGCACCATCATCGCGTCACCGCCGGCCTTGCGCCGGTAGACCTGCATGTTGGCGATGTTCACCTGATGCCGAGCCAGCGTGGTCGTGACGGCGGCAATCATGCCCGGCACGTCCACATGGCGGATAATCAGGGTATCTGCCTTGCCGGTGAACTGCACGCTCAGGCCGTTAATCCGGTGAATTTCGATATTGCCGCCACCAACCGAGGCGGCTTCCATCTGCAAGCGCCGTCCGGACACGCCCTCTACATCCAGCACAACCGTGTTGGGATGCGCACCGCGCAGCTCCACCGGCTCAAATTGGAACTGCAGCCCGGACTGCGCCGCAAGCGCCAGTGATTCGCGCAGACGCACATCGTCCACGCGCATGCCCATCAGGCCACCGACAATCGCTCGGTCGGTTCCATGGCCACGATACGTTTTGCGGAAAGAGCCATGCAGCCCGATTTTCGCCGTTTTAACCGGTTCGCCCAGCAGCGAATATGCCGTCAGACCGATGCGTGCTGCACCGGCGGTATGGGAGCTGCTGGGCCCGATCATGACGGGGCCGATCAGATCAAAAAGATCCATTTTTCAACCTTTCCGGAGGGAAAAAACTATGAGAAAGAAAAGAGATTGTTCTGGCCGCGAGTAGGGGGCGCGGAGGTATCGACTTCGATGCGGCTTGAATTTGCGTGACGCCGCGGCTCTGCGAGCGCGAGCTGGTTGGTTTTTTTGGGGAGTGTTTGTTGGATTTTCCTTTGTTTCAGAATCTTTTTGTTGCATTGGGGCGTTGCCCCAAACCCCACAAGGGCTTTGCCCTTGACCCACGAAGGGTCTTCGACCCTCTCGACACCCATTCCGCGTTCGGCTTGGTACGTTATCAATTACAACTTCCGCGTGTTGCTTTTTTCCTGCCTTTCTCCCGGCTTTACCCTTTCCCCTTTTGTTATTCCTGCTCCCTGATGACATTGGCAATTCGCTCACAGGTCTCTTCACACTGTGCGGCATCCATCGCTTCCACCATCACGCGTACCAGCGGCTCCGTGCCACTCTCGCGTACCAGTACACGACCGGAATCGCCCAGTTCCGCTTCTACCTGCCGAATCACATTCTGTACCGGCTTAGCCGCCTGCGCCGCCTTCTTGTCCTTCACGCGCACATTGATCAGCTTCTGCGGATAAATCACCAGCTCCTTCGCCAGCTCGTGCAGCGTCTTCTTGCTCGCGCAGACGACTTCCATCACCTTCAGGCTCGTCAGAATGCCGTCCCCCGTGGAGGCATACTTGCTGAAGATGATGTGACCGGAGTTTTCGCCACCCAGACGGCAGCCATTTTTCGTCATGTATTCATACACATACTTGTCGCCCACAGCCGTCTTGGCGGACTGAATATCCAGCGCATCCAGCGCACGGAAAAGCCCCAAATTGCTCATGACCGTAGCGACAACCGTGTTGCCCATCAGCTCGCCGCGCTGCTTCATGTATTTGCCACACAGATAGAGGATGTGGTCGCCGGTAATCACCTCGCCCGTTTCATCCACGCACAGGCAGCGATCCGCGTCGCCATCAAAGGCAAAACCCACATCGCAGTTGTTTTCCACCACAAAGCGCTGTAAGCCCTCCATGTGGGTGGAGCCTGCGTCGCGGTTGATGTTCACACCATTGGGTTCGGCATTGATGACCAGCGTGGTCGCGCCCAGCGCATCGAAAACCGATTTGGCAATGTGCCAGCTCGCGCCGTTGGCGCAGTCCAGCGCAATTTTCCGTCCCTTGAAGGAATACATGCCCAGAGACATCAGATAGCCGATGTAGCGGTTGCGCCCTGAGACATAGTCCACCGTGCAGCCAATCTGTTCATGGCGTGCAAAGGGAATTTCCGGCCACGCCTGACCGAAGCATTCCAGACAGCCGTCCAGATACGCTTCTATCAGCGCAATCGTTTCCTCCTCCATCTTTTCGCCCTGCCCGTTAATCAGCTTAATGCCGTTATCGTAGTAGGGGTTATGGCTGGCGGAAATCATGATGCCGCAGTCAAATTCATCCAGGCGCGCCACATACGCCACGGAAGGTGTGGTGGTCACATGCAGCAGATACGCATCCGCGCCGGAAGCCGTCAGGCCACCGACCAGCGAATATTCAAACATGTAGCTGGAACGGCGCGTGTCCTTGCCGATCACAACGGAAGGC
>CAZGKQ010000088.1:0-6691 GCA_964526125.1 uncultured Faecalibacterium sp. | reverse complement strand
GGAATGCACGGAAAATAAGTGAAGCTGGAATTGACCATGTAATACGCATCGCCCACGCGAATCGCGGAAGGGTCGGGATAAAAGCCGCTGCGCACGGGATTATGGTACGTCTGCGACCACGGCGCACCGATATAGTCGGCAAACCAGCTTTCCAGCGCCTGATGGTTCAGCCCATGCGCCAGATCAAACGGCGTTTGCAGCCTCAAATCGCCCCGAAGCGGATTCATGCCGCCATATTCCACCAGATAGCGGCACTTTTCCACGCTGCCGGACATGGCGGCGTAATGCAGGTGGTCACGCCCCTGCGCATCCGTGTCATTGAGATTCACGCGCAGGCCGTATTCCACCAGATAGCGCAGCATCGGCAGATTGCAGCACTCCGCCGCCCGCAAAGACAGCTTGATGCCCTCTCTGTCCGGCAGATCCGTCAGCGACGGATCCAGCGGAAGCATCTGCTGCACTGTGGCCAGATCGTTATTCAGCAGCGCCTGTTCAAATCGGTCAGCCTGTTTCACAGCGTTTCCACCGCCTCTACCCTGACCGCGCCAAAGGAGGCCGAGCCGCAGCCTTCGCGGCCATCCAGCGGCATGGCAAACAGCGCCAGCCGCGCGCCAACCCAGGTGTGCCGCGCCGGTTCAAACGGATTGCCAATGGGCTGATACACGCCGTTCTCTGCATACTCAAAGGTCGCAACGGCCGTGCTGTCGGAGGTGGGCAGCAGCGTCACGCGGAAGGCGACGGTCGCGCCCTTCAGCGGCTTTTCCTGCTGCACGGTTTCTTCGTGCGCCTTGCCTTCGCTCGTCACAAAGGCCAGGCGGAAGCCTTCCTGCGTCCGGCGCACCGCCGCGTAGGCGTACTGTCCGCCGACGAAGCCCACACCGGCCTGTTCGCCGACAGAAAGCGCCGAAGCATCCAGCGTGACCGTGGCAAAGAAGGACGGACAGGCAATCTTCTGCGTCAGCGTCTGCGGACACTGCCAGAGCCGGTCGCCACCCTGCGGCAGCGTCCGAGCAAACAGCGTCAAATGGCCGTCCGCCAGCTGATAGAAATCCGGCTGCGGATTGCCCATAAACTGCCACTGCAATCCCAGCTTTCCGCAGAAATCATCATCGCCGATTTCACCGGAAAGCTCGCCTTCCGCTTCGGCCAGCGGTTTGCGGAAGGTATCCACCGCAATGCCACAATCCGCTGCATTCGCCACCAGCGCCGCCTCCCGGCAATCCTCGCCCGAGGGAATCGTGGCCGGATCCACCGGCGTTTCGTCCTTCACGCCAATCAGCGGCCAGCCGTCCTCCTGCCAGGTCATGGGCTGCAGGTGCATCACGCGCCCGTACAGGCCACGGCTCTGGAAATGCACAAACCAGTTTTCGCCCTCCGGCGTTTCCACCCACGCGCCCTGATGAGGGCCGTTCGTCTCGCTGCTGCCCTGCTTGAGCACCACGCGATCCTCATAGGGGCCGAGGATATTGCGGCTGCGCAGGCAGACCTGCCAGCCCGTCGCCACGCCACCAGCCGGGGCAAAAATGTAATACCAGCCATCGCGCTTGTGCATCTTGGGGCCTTCCATGGTCGGATGTGCCTTCGAGCCGTCGTAGAGCAGGTGGTCATCACCCCATGATGTTTTGCCATCCGGGCTGATGGGGAAAATGCCCAGATAACTCTTGAACCCAATGCGGCTCTTGGCGTAGCCGTGCACCACATAGGCGCGGCCATCATCATCCCAGAAGGGGCAGGGGTCAATCAGCCCCTTGCCAGCCTTGACCAGCACCGGCTCATCCCAAGTCCCCAGCGGATCCGCCGTGCTGACCATGTAAATGCCCTCATCCGGCATGCCGTAGAAAATGTAGAACCGGCCATCGTGGAAGCGAATCGCAGGCGCCCAGATACCCTGCGCATGCTGCGGCGCATCATAGCGCGCCTCCGGAATCCGCTGCACGGCATAGTTGCGCAGCGTCCAGCTGACCAGATCGCGGCTGGTCAAAATCGGCAGACCCGGCACATAGTTGAACGTCGAGGCCGTCAGGTAATACACGCCATCCACGCAAATGACATCCGGGTCGGAATAATCGCAGTGCAGCACCGGATTGCGGTACGTTCCGTCGCCGTTATCGGCATTCCAAAGCACGCGGCTCATTTTTCCACCTCCTCGGCGGCAGATGTGGTGATTTGGCCGAACTTCTCCGTTTCTTCCAGCCACTGCGCATACTCATCGCACAGCAGCGCGGCATAGTCGCCGCCCAGCCGGTTCAGCTCCCGGGCAATCAGTCCACCGAAGGCCAGCGCACCGGCTGGCTGCAAATGCGTGTTGTCCTGCTGCCCCTGCGGAAAATGCGGATAAACCCCGGCTGGCAGATTCATGTAATACGTCTTCTGCGCCGCTTCTCCCATGTCGTCCACCAGCTTTTCCGACAGCGCGGTCAAGTCCACCAGCGCCACGTTCAGCCGCTTCGCCGCCTGACGCATGCTTTCCGCCCAGCGGTCGTGGGTGTACAGCGCTCCCGGTGCATTCCGGTTATAGCGCGTCAGAGGCGTGATGAACACCGGCGTTGCGCCCTTATTGCGCGCCACATTGACGAACTTTTCCAGATTCGCCGGAAAATCCGTGTCCGGATCGGCATAGCGCGTGGGATCTTCCGCCTTTTCGTCATTGTGCCCAAACTGGACGAACAGGAAGTCCCCGGCCTGAATGCGGTCGTAGATGACGGCCAGCCGCCCCTCATCGATGAACTGCTTCGTGGAGCGGCCATTTTCCGCGTAGTTCTCAATCTGCACCTGATAACGCTTCACGAAGCGGTCAAACACCTGCCCAATCCCCGTCTGCGGATAGGTCGCGATGGAATTCTGCTTCACGGTGGAATCGCCAGCCCAGAAAATCGTTGTCATGGGATGTAAATCTCCTTTTTCATTGTTGATTGGCTTTACACCTATTATACCATACGTCATGCCGGAATGTCTCTGGTTTTGCGCCATTTTTCATCAAAAAAATGCCGCACCGGTGCATTCCCATCTTTTTGACCGGAACGCCCCGATGCGGCGAAAACATGCGATTACTCCTTCACGGCACCGATGTTGATGCCCTTGACGAAGTACTTTTGCAGGAACGGATAGAGAATCATGAACGGCAGGATAGCCACGATCACCGCCGCGTTGGTGACGGTGTTTTCCGCAGCGCCGCCGTTGGCCGCAGGCAGGTCGGAACCCAGGATGATGGAACGTAGCTTCATCTGGAAGTTATACAGGCTCTGGTCAGAGGTGATGTAGAGCTTGTAGTTGGTGTAGTCATTCCAGTAGGAAACGGCAAACATCAATCCGATGGAGGCCAGCGCAGCCTTCGACAGGGGCAGCACAATCTTGTAGAAAATCTGTAGGGGCGTGCAGCCGTCCAGCGTCGCCGACTCAAACAACGAGGTCGGAATGCCCTCGAAGAAGTTGCGCATCAGCACCAGATTGTACACATTGATGGCCGGCATCAGGATGACCACCCACAGGGTGTTGATGAGCTTCAGTTCCTTCATGACCAGATAGGTCGGGATCATGCCGCCCTGGAAGATCATGGTGAACAGGAGCAGGAACGCGAACAGGTTACGGCCGGGCATTTCCCACTGAATCAGAACATATGCGCCGAGGGTGGAAAGCAGCAGACCCAGGAACGTACCGGCGATGGTCGTAATCAGGGAAATCTTCAGCGGCTTCAGCAGCGTGGGATTGCTGAAAACAGACTGATAACCGGCAAAGCCGAAGCGCTCAGGCCAGAGCTTCATGCCGTAACCGGTGGACAGGTCGAGGGAGTCCACCACAACCTTCCACAGCGGAACGAGAATAAACAGGCAGAAAAGCAGGAAGAAGAAACCATTCACATACGGGAAGACCGAGACCTGCTTCTTGCCTCTTTCAACCTTGATTTCGGTCGTCTTATTGACGGACGTTTGCATAAATCACAGTCCTCCTTTCTTACACGATGCCGCGGCCACGGATCTTCTTGCTGATTTGGTTGCAGACCAGCACGAGCACCATGCCCACGAGGGAGCGGAACAGACCAATCGCCGTGGTGTAGCCGTAGTCAACACGGCCACCGGCGTTGAAGGTCTGGTAATAGACGTAGGTTTGCAGCACCTGAGAGGTCTTGTAAACGCCGTCGTTCTGGAGCACGAAAACGCTCTCGAACAGGTTCATGATCTTCGCCAGATTCAGAACCAGCACCGTCACGATGGTGTTGGCCAGCGCAGGAAGCGTGATGTACCACATCTTCTTCCAGCGGCCGGCACCGTCGATGGAGGCCGCCTCATAGATGCCGGGATCAATGCCAGTCAGGGTCGCCATGAAGATAATCGTTCCCCAGCCGGTGTCATGCCAGATGTTGATGATATAGTAGGTGAAGCGCCACCAGTCATTATCGCCCAGGAAATAGATTTCCTTGTCGATGACCCCCAATTTCAGCAGCAGCTGATTGACCAGACCGGAAGTCGTGGGCGAGAACAGCATGCTGAACACACCGGCGGTTACGACCCAGGACAGGAAGTGCGGCAGATAGATGATGGTCTGCGAAAGCTTCTTGAGTTTGGTGGACACCATCTCGTTGAGCAGCAACGAAACGATGACAGCCATGAAGGTATTCAGCAGCAGCTTCGCAACGGAAATTTCCAGCGTATTGGTAAAGGACAACCAGAAGTTTTGCGTCTTAAAAAGCTTTTCGAAGTTCGCCAGTCCCACAAATTCGAGGGGGTTGGCGCGCAGAATCGGCTGATAGCGGAAAAAAGCCAGCGACACGCCCGCCATCGGCAGGTAGTGGAAAAGGAAGAGAAAAACAAGTACCGGCAGGAACATCAGGTAAAACCATTTGTAGTTCCAGATGCGCACGCTCAGCGGTGCTTTCCGGTGCTTGACTTTGGCGGTGCCGTTCATGATGAGTCCCCCTCTTGTCATGCGCAGATTTTCAGGAAACATTTTCCCGACAGGGTTTCAAGGGGACGGCCAGCATGTGCCAACCGTCCCCGATGGTTGTTGTGACGTGATGAAATTATTCCGCGTCGCCCAGCAGAGCGTTCAGGCTGTCAACGATGATCTGAGACTTCTCGGCATAGCCTTCGGATTCGAACTGCGCCATCGCCTCTTCATAGGTCAGCTTGCCCATGATCACGTTGGCGATCAGCTCGTTCTTCTTCAGGGTCAGGTCAGCGCCGTAGGTACCCAATTCATCCGTGGTGGGCACGATGGCAGCCAGCTTGGAGTTCTCGCCGAAGGTCTTGGAGGAGTTGATCGCCTCGTCAGCCAGCATGTTGTCCAGCGTGATGCCGATGGACTCCTTGTAGCCCTCAGCGAAGTCAGCCAGGCTCAGCAGCGGATCGATGTGGTTCTTGGTGTACTGGGTGCCTGCCTTTTCCATGTTCTCGCAGCCATGCAGCTGACCAGCCACATAGTCATTACCGCACAGGCTTTCTTCGGCGATGGACCAGTGCACGCCTTCCACACCATAGGTCCACAGCATCTGCATGTCGCCGCCATCGAGCATGGTGTCGATGAACCAGGTGAACACGCCTTCGGGGTTCTCGCAAGCCGTGGTGATGCACCAGACCGGCGGCACGCGGTCAAAGTACTGACCAACTTCCGCGATCGGGGGCAGCGCAACCAGCTCGGAGTCATGGTTGTTGGCTTCCAGATTGACCTTCAGGTTGGTCGCCCAGGTGCCAGCCCAGTAGGTGAACACGCCGAACTGCTCGTCATAGAACTTGTTGCGGCAGTCCTTGGTGGTGTTGGTCAGGGTGGTGGGATCGATCCAACCCTTGTTGTACGCTTCAGTCAGGCGCTCCAGCGCGGCCTGCATGGAGGGCAGGGTGAAGCCATCGACATACTTGCCATCCTGCAGGATGAAGGACGGATAAGCATCCTGATAGAATTCAGCCAGATAGTTGATGTAGGGAGCTTCGGTGCCGACAAATCCGGCGGCAGAAGTGCCGTAGGTATCGCCGTTGATGCCGTTGCCATCGGGGTCGCCGTTGACGAACGCATCCAGCATGGCGGTGTACTCAGCGTAGGTGGTGGGGAGTTCCGTGATGCCCACGTTGTCCAGCCAGGCCTTCTTGACGTAGGTCATGCAGCCGTTGCCACGATAGGGCGCGAAGCCGTACAGGTGGCCATCAATCTTCAGACCTTCGATGACCGCGTCGCCGGTGAAGCGGCCGGAGTTCTTCGTATTGGAGTTCTCCCACGCTTCGGTCATGTCCCACAGAGCGCCCAGGGAGGCGTAGTCAGAGTAGTAGGTAGAGGACAGCACGATCACGTCCGGCCACTGATCGGGATCGGACATGGTCTGCCCCATCACGTCGTAGTACGCGGAGTGGTCGGGCTGGTTGATGACCAGATCAATGCCGGTCAGCTCTTCCCAGCGAGCCTCGAACGCATCGCGACCATTAGCCTGCGTCACCAGCGTGCCGTCAACCATGATCTTGATCTTTTCGGGCTTGGTCACTTCCGTCTTTTCTTCAGCGACTGCGGCAGGAACGAGCGCGCTCGTTGCCAGCAGAGCCAGAGAGGTTGCCATTGCCAGAAGCTTTTTCATGTGGAAACCCATCCTTTCTTTTTTGCATCGGCATTTCGTTGTGCTTGCCTCTGCGATGCTTTGATGGTATCATGAAAGTACTTTCAAGACAAGGCACAATTCTTTCCACTGAGGGTACAATTTTCGCGATTCAAG
>CAZGKQ010000087.1:0-6707 GCA_964526125.1 uncultured Faecalibacterium sp. | reverse complement strand
CCGCAACCGCCAGCCAGCGCCCATGTCAGCCACTCCGGTTGTGTCGATTGTTCCTCCATCTGCGCGGTCGATGCGACGGCCATCACCGGCGCTTCCTCCACCGTCACGCTGACGGGCAGGGTAAAGCTTTCCGCATTGCCCCATGCATCCTCGCAGGTGACAGCCACGGTTCCGTCAGCTTCGCCCAACGCTGTTTTTCCGGGCGTGAAGGTCAGTTTTGCGGTTTTTGTTTCGCCGGGTTCAATCGTTCCAACCAGCACGCTCTGCCGCTCCACCACGCCGGGCAGCATCAGCGTGACCATCACGTTCGATACGTCGGCGCGTCCCATGTTCATCAGCGGCAGCGTCATGGTCGCCATGTCGCCCTGCAAAATCGAGGATGCCAGCTGCACGCCCCCCTGTTCCAACCGGATTTCCTGATTCACGGGCAGGGTGAAACTTTCCGTCCATGTGCCATCGGCATCCAGCGCCGTCCAGCTCAAATCGAATTTCAGCGTATGCAGCGAAATGGCAGCATTCGTCCTGACCTTCAGCGGAATGGAGACACCCTGCACCTCACTCGCCATCAAATCCGGCAGCCTCAGCACATCCGACACCGCCGGAAGAATGTCGCCTGAAGCATCCGTAACACGCAACGTCATGTTCGTCAGATTGGCATAGTCGCTCGGATTGGTCAGCATAAGCGACAGCGTGCAATCTTCCCCGAGCCGCAAATCCGCCGCCACGTCCGAAATGACAGGGCGAAGAACGTCCTCCGGCTGACGGCCATCGCGAATATGAAGCACAAAATGATATGCACCCTGTACCGACTCGCCACTACCATCCTTGCCCGTAAAAATCAGGGTACACGGATAATCGCCATTCACGCGCCCTTTGAGGAGCGTCGCTTTGAGCGTTGCGTTGCAGCCATCTTCACTGCAATAAGCCGTTGTGAACGCTCCCTGCGTTTTCAGTGGAGAAAGCGCCTCGTTGTCCGCATAAAGTTCCACTTTCACCGCACCGGTCATGTCACTGACTCGCAGCGGCACATGCACCAGCAGCGTGTTGCCCGTGACAACCGGTTCATACCCCTGCACCCATGAGCAGGGCATGTCGCCAAAGACGGTTGTTTCGGACAGAGTGAGGCTTCCTTCCGCACAGGCCAGGGCAGAAAAGCAAAGCACAGCCGCCAGGCACAGCAAAATCATCTTTTTCATCAAAACTCACAGCTCCCTGATGTTTTCCACGATGGCATGATGCGTCGCATCCCGAATCCGCACGCGGAGCAGCAGCAGACAGGCCCCCATCGTTGCGCCGATGAACAGCAGCTGCACGCCAAGCGCCAGATAGACCGCTTTTCCGCTAAATTGCGAAACATAAGGGATTTTGCAGAAACCAAACCAGTACCCGACCAGCCCCGTCGCCGCACCAATCAGAATGCTGATGACAATCTGCCCGGCATAGCAGCGGAAAATCACACCTGCATCCGCCCCCACCGCGCGCAGCGTGCCAATCATTCTTTCATCGGCCCGGACGCGCCGCGAGACGCTGCCGGATACTTGCGCAATGCACACCGTCATCAAAATCAGCGTCACGCCAACCATCAATAGCAGAAGCATCATGTTCTCCTGCTGATTGTCGCGACGTCTGGACAGCGAATTGGTCACCTGATAGCCTTCGCCGCGCTGCGCAATGGCCGTTAATCGCCGTTCCAGCGCCGTTTCTTCCTCTTCCGTCAGGTCATCTGTATAAATTTCCACGTTGGAAACGCGTGACATGGGGAATCCCATGTTCGCAAGCCCCTGCTCAGTAGTCAGCATCACCACGTCGCTGCCATAAATATTGCCGCCGTCAATCACCGCGCCAACCGTCACGGTGGTCTGGACGTGGGACATCTGTCCATAGGCTTCCAGATACTGTTCAACTGTATAATTGGTGGGCAGGTAATCCATTTCTGTTGACCAGAGGTAGTGCAACGTCATTTCCTGCCCGGCGACATAAGCATCATTCTCAATCTGTGCCAGCAGGGTTGTTCCCGGATCATTCAGGCGGTTTCGGAGCCATGTATCCTTGCGCCCACGCATCGTATTCAGCGAACCGTCCGCCAACAGGAAGGTATAGACGGTCGGTGCAAACACGATCACTTCCTGTCCTGCGTTAATCGCAGACAGATTGATGCTGCCACTGACCACATAGCTGGCCAGCTCGTCCGGGTCAATGGTTACAATTTGCAACTGAATGTCGTTTGCCAGATTTCCCTTCACGCCCAGCACCTCGCGAACCGCATCGTATGCAGCCAGCAGACTGGTTTCGTTCTTTCCTTCAGGGCGTTCCTCCTCCGGCAGCAGCCCCAGATGACCATTGCCGATATTCATCAGGTATGTGCCATCCTCCTGATAATAAACCGGCTGCCAGTAAACCGGCACGTCATCGCTCAGTTCCTGCATCACGCGGATGAACGCTTCTGCTTCAATTCGCTTCACGCCGGACAGGGTGCGAATCTGCTGTAAATCCCCCACAGTCAGCTGCTGCTTCGCAATGCAGTCGCAAAACTCGCCGCTGTAGTAGGTGGTGTTATGGAGCGTGAAGCTGGGAGATTCAATCATCAGCTGCGCCGCCGCGCTGTTCATGGTGTCGGAGGCGGCATACATCGTCGTGCTGACCACAATGAGCAGCAGACACATCAGCAGCGCCGGTGCAATCAGCTGCGTCGGGCGAATGCTGAGCTGTCGCCAGGCCACCAGCTTTGCCGGTGAAAACGCCTTTTTCGGGCGAATGTGCTTCAGGCGGCGCATCATGTCCGTATCGCGCATGACCGACATGGGCATGATGGTGCTGGCTCGGCGCAGGGGCAGTCCGCCGGAAATCAGGATCGTCCCTATGGAAATCAACAGCACCGGCAACAGCAGCCACCACGCGGGTCGGAACAGAAAATGTTCCGACACCAGCAGGGACAGCACCCATGCCGCCACGCACCCTGCTGCCATCGCCACAGGGGACACAATCAGGGCAAGCAGCCATGTTTCCCGACCAAAGATGCGGCGAATCTGCTTTTTCGTCGCGCCCACGGCACGGAGCATCCCGATTTCCGCCGTTTTCCGGGAAAGCTGGCCTTCCATCGCCCCGGCAATCCCGACGCAGGTCGCCAGCAGCAGCGCCCCCATCAAAAACACGATGCACAGCCCATAAACCAGCGTCTCATCGTTCACGGTCAGCAAATCCGGCGGATAGCTGGTCGGCTGATCCTGCGCGGTAAACACATACAGATAGCCATAGCGCGTCCGGCCATTTTCATCCGTCCGGGTATAAAAATTCAGCGCCTGCCACGCCGTCACGCCGGGCGCGAAGGTGAACAGCTTGTGCTGCACCACGCTGCCGGTCGCAAACGCCGCATCCTCCGGCGCAATCAGAATTTCCGGAAAATACTCACTTTCGCTGTCGTAGCTGGTGCGTCCGCGCATGGCGGCGCTCTGGTCGTTCATGATGCCCACCAGCGTGAACGTGCGCTCCTCTTTCACGCCCTGTACCGGGGTCAGCGTCAGCGTGATTTCATCGCCCACGCCCACGTTTTCCAGCCGCAGCCGCGCCAGTGCGCCTTCCTCAATGGCGAGTTCGCCGCTGTTTTCCGGCATACGCCCTTCAATGAAGCGACGATTCAGATACGCCGCCGCGATTTCGTCGTAGTACCCCACGGACGCGGAGGCCGCCTTGCAGACCGCCGGAACATACACATGTCCAATCTCACTGTAAAGCCCGGTCGCCATGAGATCTGCATCCGACACTTCGCAGGAGAGCCAGAAAGCATCCTGCGACCCGAGCCGCGCCTTCTGTTTTTCCTCGCTGGCCATAAACAGGCCGTGAATGCCCAGACACATGGTTGTAATAAAGAAAATCGACAGAAAAAGGCCAAGCACCAGCGCCTTATAGGATTTCCGATTCGTCCGGAGGGCGGCTGACGCAACACGGTTAATCGTCAGAGATTTCATGCCTGCAGCCCTCCGTTTACCCGTCCTTCCTGGCTGTCCCGGGCAATTTTCCCGTCCGACAGCTCAATGATGCGGTCGGCTTGCTCGGCCACGTTCAGATCGTGCGTCACCAGCACCAGCGTCACACCCAGCTCGTGATTCACCTGCCGCAGCAGCGCCATCACTTCGCGTCCACTCTTGCCATCCAGATTGCCGGTAGGTTCGTCTGCAAAAAGAATGGCCGGCTTGTTCGCCAACGCACGGGCAATGCTGATCCGCTGCTGTTGTCCGCCGGACATGGCTCCCGGCAGATGTGAAAGACGATCCCGAATGCCCAGCAGATCAATCAGTTGATTCAGATGAGCCTCGTCCGCCTTGCGGTGATCCAGCATCACAGGCAGCAGAATATTCTCCCACCCCGTCAGTTCGCGCACCAGATTGTAACTCTGGAACACAAAGCCAAAACGGCGGCGACGCAACACCGAAAGCTGATTGTCGTTATACTTGTATAAATCTGCATTCTGATAAAACACCCGACCGTCCGTGGGATGATCCAGCCCGGACAGCAGATGCAGCAGCGTGGATTTTCCGCTGCCGCTGGGGCCGGTAATGGCCGTAAAGCTCCCCTGTTCCAGCGACAGGGACACATGATCCAGCGCAAAGACTTTGTTTTCCTCCGTTCCGGAAGACCGGCCGGTCTGATAGATTTTGCTCAGGTTTTCACAGCGCATGATTTCCATTTCGCATAACCTCCTTACAGCTTTCATTCTATCAGCCCAACCTTACGTTCCCGTGACTTTTACCTTAAGATTTCGTAAGATTGAAGATGGGAATCGTCATCACGATTTTCAGGCCACCGGGAATGTTTTCCGCATAGACGCTGCCATGATGACGGTGAATAATCTCCTTCACGATGGACAGCCCAATTCCTGCGCCTGTTGTTTCACGGCTGTGCGCACGATAAAAGCGGTCAAACAGATGCGGCAGTTCCTTCGCTGCCACGCCGCCTCCCTGATCCAACACGGCACAGAAAAACGCGGTCTCACTCTGTTCCATCTGTACCGTGATTTTGCTGTCTTCCGGCGTATGCTCACAGGAATTTCTGAACAGGTTCAAAAACGCTTCTCTCATCCATTTTTCATCGCAGCGAAGGATGGCATTTCCCTTCACTGTCAGCTTTTTCTGCGGATAAATGGCCGAAATCCCCTGCCAGGCATTTTGCACAATCGTTTCCATGTTCTGCTCGGCAAACGTAAATTCATAGCCGTCCGCACACAGGCGTTCCAGGCGCAGCAGCGCACTGATCAACCCTTCCATGCGCTCAATCTGAGAAAGCTGTTCTTCCACATGTTCGCTTTCATCCATTTCGCAGAACAGGCGGAGGGAAGCCAGTGGTGTCTTGAGCTGATGAGAAATATCCGCCGTCAGATCGCAGGTTGCGCGTCGTTCTTCGCGTCTTTGCTCCCGTGCCAGCATCACCTGATTTTCCATTTCCGCCACAGCATTCTGCAACGGTGCCAGTGAATCCTCACGCACAGAAAACGGTAACGGTGTGCTGCCGGACACCAGAAATTTCTCCATCTGGGCCATCAACCGCGCCACGCGCCAGCGCCAGTGCAGATGCAGCCCCAAAAGCACCACCAACGCCAGCGTCATCAATCCCAGCGCAGCCATCAATCCGCCCACTGATACCCCACCCCTCGAATGGTTTTGATGTGCTGTGCGCCAATTTTTTCGCGCAATCGGCTCACATGCACAGACAGTGTGTTGTCGTCAATAAAGCGGCTATCCACATTCCACAGCGCTTCCAACAGCACATTGCGCGGCACAATGCCGTGCCGCTGCATCAGCGCCAGCAGAATGCGATATTCCGTCAGGGTCAGCAGCAGAGGTTCTCCATTTTTGCGAACCTGCATGTGTTCCTGATCCACTTCAATGCCGCTGCGACTGAGCACCGCAGATGGCTGACTCGGGCGATTCCGCAGCAGCACCCGAATGCGGCTGAGCAGCTCCATCATGCGGAAGGGCTTCGTCACATAATCGTTGCCCCCTGCATCCAAACCTCGCACCACATCGAATTCTTCATCTTTCGCCGTTAGAAACAGGATGGGCACACGCACGCCTTCACTTCGCCACTGCTGGCACAGCGAAACGCCATCGCCATCCGGCAGCCCCACATCCAGCACAATCAGCTGCACCTGTTCATTCAGCTTTTCGCGAGCCTCCTGCACGCAGGTCGCCGAAAACACGCTGTATCCCTCACGGGTAAACAGATCCGTCAACCCTTTCCGCAAAACCGTATCGTCTTCTATCAGCAGGATTGTAGCCATCAAAGCAACTCCTTTGTTTCTGTCTTTCCGTGCCTACGCGGTTTATTTCATCCAATCTGCTGCTGATTGGCTTCACCGCCGATTCCATCGCCATTATATTTCGGGAGAACACTTTTGTCAACAGGACGCAAATGGTGTTGTTTCTCTGCACATCAAAAAAACGCCACACTCTTTTTAGTGGCGTGAATCTTTTGTCCTATTAAATTTTACCCTTTTCGCGGATACGGCTGACTGACATCCGTTAATTCCAGCAAATAATCGGTTGACGTTTCGTAGAAGTTCGCAAGCTGAATCAGAAGATCAATCGGGATCTGACGAATACCCGTTTCATATTGCGAATAGGTATTTTGCCGGACATGTAAAAAATCCGCCACGTTCTTCTGCATCAGATCATGATCTTCCCTTAAATCACGCAACCGCATGTCATCACCTC
>CAZGKQ010000086.1:0-6730 GCA_964526125.1 uncultured Faecalibacterium sp. | reverse complement strand
GCCTCCTTGCGCGCCAGACTGCCGCCCCAGGTCAGCCCCTTGCCCGTCAGCACGCCTTCGTACAGCCCCGTGATGCGCTTGTACTGGCCGTAGAGATAGCCGATTTCGCGCGCACCTACGCCAATGTCACCGGCCGGAACGTCTGTATCCTTGCCGATGTAGCGATACAGCTCCGTCATGAAGGACTGGCAGAAGCGCTGCACTTCGTTGTCGCTCTTGCCCTTGGGATCGAAGTCGGAACCGCCCTTGCCGCCGCCGATGGGCAGCCCCGTCAGGCTGTTCTTCAAAATCTGCTCAAAGCCCAGAAACTTCAGGATGGACTGGTTCACGCTCGGATGGAGGCGCAGACCGCCCTTGTACGGGCCGATCGCGCTGTTGAACTGCACGCGGTAGCCACGGTTGACCTGCACCTTGCCCTGATCGTCGATCCACGGTACGCGGAAGGTGATGATTCGCTCCGGCTCCACAAAGCGCTCCAGCAGCCCTGCGGCTTCGTACTTTTCCTCGTTGCGGTCGATGACCGGTTTCAGGGTCGTCAGAATTTCAGTCGCCGCCTGAATGAATTCCGGCTCATGGGCATATCGAACCTTCAAATCGTTCAGCACGCGCTCAGCATAATTCGCCATTTTGCAGGACTCCTTTCAATCATAAAAAACATGTTCAAATTAGAATTTTCGCCTGTGACCAATGGCCGCCGGGCAGGAAACACAGCGCTGTGTTTCACGGCATTCATCATACACCCAACGCCGTTTTCTGGCAAGTGGTTTAGCTGCACAAATGATGTTTTTTTGGAGTGCAGTTGCTTAAAAAATGCATTTTGTGCCTTTCTTGCTTTTTTTGACGCCTGAAAATGCGTGGAAATCGTTGCCTTCATGCAGAAATATGAAACAAAAACACCGGGCGGCTGCAAAAACGGGAATTGCAACCGCCCCGATGGTTCATTATGCATGTTTGCCGAATTTTTTCTCAAATGCCTGATAAATTGCCAGCAGGTTACTGTCCAGACAGGAGAGCGCCTGATTGCGCAAATCATTGGGGACGCCGTAGTACGCTTCCGCGATGCCGCCGGTGATGGCGGCGAGGGTGTCGCTGTCGCCGCCGACGGAGATGGCGTTGCGAATCGCATCCTCAAAGCTGGTGGATTCAAAGAAAGCTTCCAGTGCCTGCGGAACGGTGTCCTGACAGGTTTCGTTGAAGCGGTAGGTGGGGCGGATTTCGTCCAGCGTAAAGTTCATGGGATAGTAGGTGGTGTCAATCAGCGCCCGGATTTCGCTCATGGGGCAGCCGGTGCGCGCCAGATAGATGGCGACGGTGGTGGCTTCAGCACCTTTCAGCCCTTCGGGATGGTTGTGAGTGACCTCCGTGACGGCTTTGGACAATGCTTTGGCCTCGTCCAGGCTGGTGGCCACAAAGCCGCAGGCACTCACGCGCATCGCGGCACCATTGCCAAAGCTGTTATACGGCTGCGGATCGTCGCTGTACATCCACCCCCAGAAGCGACCACCATAGCCGCAATGGGGATAGGGACGGCCAACCTCCTGCATGCACCGAACCGCCTGAACGCCCAGATCGCGCCAGTCCGGCTGACTTTCAACGAGCGCCTTGCCGATGGCCAGCGTCATAATGCTGTCATCCGTGGGGCTGCACGCTGGTGTAAACAGTTCAAAATCCTTGCTGCGATGATTGTTCCATTCAAAACGGGAACCCACAATGTCGCCGATGATGGCTCCGATCATGCCAAAACCTTCTTTCTGTCGTCGTTTGTCGTCGTGGAAAATCTCCCTGTGAGAACAGGATAACAGATTGGAAGGCGTTTGACAAGGGGACAAACAACATAACAAATGATATTTTAAGCGCTGTTTTATCGGGGGCGGATGAACTTCGCTGTAGCGTCAATCACCATGCGAAAAAACAACCTGTTGCTCATTGCCTTGCCGGATGGCGGCAAATGTGATAGAATAGAACGCTGCCGAAAATGCAGCGGTGGCGATTTTCCACCGAAGTCTGAACTTTTTTGATTTTTTGCAGGCCAACAGAGAAGGGAGGCAGATCATGGGACGCACCGTCGTGATTGCGGAAAAACCCAGCGTGGGGCGTGATATTGCCCGGGTGCTGGGCTGCAAAAACAGTGGCCGCGGCTGCCTGATTGGGACGAACTATGTCGTCACCTGGGCGGTGGGGCATCTGGTCACGCTTTCCGAGCCGGATGAGCTGGACGAAAAATACAAACGCTGGCGGTTCGACACGCTGCCCATTCTGCCGGAAAAAATCCCCCTGAAGGTGATTGAGAGCAGCAGCGACCAGTTCAGGGTTGTGCGCGATCTCATCAACGCGCCGGAAACCGACCGTCTCATCTGCGCCACCGACGCAGGGCGCGAGGGCGAGCTGATTTTTCATTATATTTACGAAAAAGCCGGTTGCCGCAAGCCATTTGACCGGCTGTGGATTTCCTCCATGACGGACGAAGCGATTCAGGAGGGCTTCCGTACCATTCGCAGCGGCGCGGAATATGACGGCCTGTACCGCAGCGCCCAATGCCGCTCGCAGGCGGATTGGCTGGTCGGCATGAACGCCAGCCGTGCCTTCACCCTGCGCTATGACGCGCTGCTGTCCATCGGACGCGTGCAAACCCCGACGCTGGCGATTCTGGTGAAGCGGAGGAAGGAAATTGAAAACTTCAAGCCGGAGGAGTATGCTACGCTGACTGCCAATTTCGGCGATTATCAAGGCATGCTGTTTTCCGAAAAGCTGAATCCGGACACGCATCTGCCCAACGCACAGGCTGCGAAGGACATTGCCGCGCAAATTAAGGGCAAACCGGCCGTGGTGCAATCCGTCAAAACGACCCACGGGCGTGAGCTGCCGCCCCAGCTGTACGACCTGACCTCGCTTCAGCGCGATGCCAACCGTCTGCTGGGCTTCACCGCTGATAAGACGCTGAAACTGGCGCAGTCCCTCTACGAGACCCATAAGGCGCTCACCTATCCGCGCACGGACAGCCGCTATCTGCCGCCGGACATGATTCCGCGCGTCGTGCAGACGATGCGGATGCTGCCGGACAGCTATCAGGCGCTGGTTCCCGGCGCGCTGCCGGAGGGAAAATTGCCCGTCAGCAAGCGTACCATTGACGAAACGAAAGTCACTGACCACCATGCCATTCTGCCCACGCCGCATCGCTTCAAGATGGAGAATCTTTCGCCCGATGAGCAGCAGCTCTACGACATGGTGGCGCGGCGGATGCTGACGGCCTTTTATCCGCCGTGCGAATATGACGCGACGAAGGTCATTACTGCGGTGGAGGAGCATCTTTTCCGCACCAACGGCCGCGTGGTGCTGCAAAACGGCTGGCATGACGTGCCGCCGCTGGCGAATCCGCCGAAAGCCGCGCGTCCTCGAAAAAAAGCGGCCGATGCGGAGGAGGAAAGCGCGCTGCCGCCCCTTTCTCCCGGCGACACGCGCAAAGTTGAATCCGCTGAGGTCAAGGCCGACCAGACGAAGCCACCGGCGCAGCACAACGACGCCTCGCTGCTTTCCGCGATGGAATCTGCCGGACGCGAATCCACCGACGAGGAGATTGCCCGGCAGATGAAGGGCAGCGGCATCGGCACACCGGCTACGAGAGCCAGCATCATTGAGCGTTTGCTCAAAGTGGGCTACGCCGTGCGCAAGGGAAAGACGATTCTCGCCACGGACAAGGGCGTGCAGCTGATTGCTATCGTGCCGCAGGAGCTGTCCTCCCCCGAAATGACGGGGAGATGGGAGTTGGCGCTGGACAAAATTACCGACGGCACACAGGATGCAGAGCGATTCATGGAAAGCATCCGCAAATTCTCTACCTTTCTGGTCAACTACGCGCGCAACAACGCCTCCTCCGTCACCTTTCCTGACGACGGGCGGCGCAAGAAGCGTGCGCAGTCGCTGGTGCAGCACGGGCAGGAAGTGCCGAACTGCGTCTGTCCGCTGTGCGGAAAGGGACGCGTGCTGGAAAGCAGCCAGAGCTTTTTCTGCTCGCAGGTCGCCGATGGCTGCCATTTCACGCTGTGGAAGAACTGCCTACAGGACGGTGGTGGCCCCGAACTGTCCGCCCGGCTGCTGACGCTGCTGCTGGCCTCCGGGCAGGTGCGCGGCTCCACCGGCTGCATCACGCTGGGCAATGGCGCCATTGCGTTTTTCCCCACCGGGCAGGAGAAACCCAGCGTCTGCCGGGCAATTGCCTACGAAAAAAAACGCTACTGAATCTTCAGTCCGCTTTTTGGGAAAGGGAAGCCCTTGCATTTTTGCGAAAAGGGGCGTACAATATTTTCTGATGATTATTCGCCGAAAACGGCAGAAATGAGGAAACAGTCATGTCTGAACAGCTTCGTACCCGTGACCAGATTCCGGCCAAATACAAGTGGGATCTGACCCATATTTATCCCAACGATGAAGTTTGGGAAAAGGCACTTGCTGAAGCGCTCGAGGCCGCCAAAGCATTTACCGCCTATGAAGGCAAGGTAGCCGCCGATCCGCGCAAGGCCATCCGCGATTATTTCCAGCTTGATGAACAGCTCAGCCCGGTTTTCTCCTACGCCTTCCTGCGCCGCGAGACCGACAATGCGGATCCGGTCGCCCAGAACCTGCGCGCCCGTGTTGCGCAGGCCGGCATGCAGATCAACACCATGCTTTCCTTCTTCCAGCCGGAGCTGCTGGCGATGGACGAAAGCGTCCTGCGCGAGATGGCGGAAGATCCGGCCATGGCCGATTATGATGCCTATCTGCGCCAGCTGTTGCGCCAGAAGCCGCACTCCCTGCCCAAGGAGCAGGAGAAGCTGCTGGCCATGATGGGACAGGTGTCGCAGGCACCCAACAACATTTTCGGCATGCTGACCGATGTGGACATGCAGTTCCCCGATGTGACGATGGCGGACGGCACCACCCAGCCGCTGACGGAGGGCAACTACTCCCAGTACATCCGCAGCGATGACCGCGATGTGCGCAAATGTGCCTTTGACGGTATCATGGACACCTACGGCAAATTCGGCAACACCATCGCCGCCACTTACAACGGCAGCGTGCAGAACGATGTGTTCCGCGCCCACGCCCGTCACTACGAGACCGCCCGTAACGCCGCGATGGATCCGCTGGAAATCCCCACGAGCGTCTACGATAACCTCATCAGTGAGGTGCATGAGGCCATTCCGGTGCTCAACGAGTATCTGGCGCTGCGCAAAGAGCTGATGGGTCTGGACGAACTGCACATGTACGACCTCTACACGCCCATCGTCAAGGATTTCAAGATGGAGCTGAGCTACGACAAGGCGTTCGATCTGGTGCTGGAAGGCCTGAAGCCGATGGGCGAGGACTATCTGGCCAAGCTGCGCGAAGCCCGTGACGGCGGCTGGATTGACGTGTATCCCTCCAAGGGCAAGTCTTCCGGCGCTTTCTCCTCTGGCAATCTGCGCAATGTTCATCCCTATGTGCTGCTGAACCACAACGATAACCTCTCCGACACCTTCACCATCGCGCATGAGCTGGGTCACTCCATGCATTCCTTCTATTCCAACACGAATCAGCCTGCGCCCAAGAGCGATTACAGCCTGTTTGTGGCGGAGGTGGCTTCCACCTGCAACGAGGCGACCATGATGCGCCATCTGCTGGACACCTTCAAGGACGACAAAAAGGCGCTGGCCTATCTGCTCAACCACTTCCTGGAACAGTTCCGCACGACCGTCTTCCGTCAGACGATGTTCGCTGAATTTGAGCTGATTGCTCACACGATGGCCGAACAGGGGCAGCCGCTGACCCGTGAAAGCCTGACGAAGGTGTACTACGACCTGAACCAGAAGTACTACGGTGCGGTCTGCACGGTAGATGAAAACATCGGCAACGAGTGGATGCGCATTCCGCACTTCTACCGCGCCTTCTATGTGTATGTATACGCCACCGGCCTGTGCGCTGCGGTCTCCCTGAGCGACAAGATTCTGACCGAAGGCGAAAGCGCAGTCTGCGATTACCGCAAGTTCCTCTCTGCCGGATGCTCCGTGCCGCCGATCGACGCGCTGAAGCTGGCCGGTATCGACATGAGCAGCCCCGAACCCGTTCGCTGCGCCCTCCGAGTCTTCAAGGACACGCTGGAACAGTTCAAGGCGATTGTGCGGGGATAAGGCTAACAAAGAATTTTCCCTTTTTATGAAAGGAATGGTTGTGTTATGATGCACGGCTATGACAAAAACGCCGCCACGGCCTTTATCACCCGAGTGATTCGTAAAGCCGATCACCCGGAACTGGCCGATCAGATTGAAGCGCTTGTTCCGCAGATGATCGACGCGGACATGGCCTATATGCACGCCGCCGGGGTGCTGGACGAGGAAGGCTACGCAGGCGACCATTACTACGAGGACGATGAGGCCATCGAGGCCATCGTCGAAGCGCTGGTGGCCGAAAACGACCTCGACCCGGAGCAGGCCGTCAAGCTGGCCGCACTGGTGGACGACTATCTGGATGCCCAGCAGCTCTTTTTGGAGACGCAGGGCATGGTGGAGTTTGACTGACAGGCATTTTTGAATAAAAACAGGAAGGGAACGCTTTTGAAAAGGCGTTCCCTTCCTGCTTTTTTACTCTGTTACGCTTTCAAAATTGATGGTTTCAAACGTCACATCCGTCTCCACCATCAGATATGGGCGTGGATCGCGTCCATCCGGAATCACGTCATACCCGGCCAGCGACAGATCATGCACATGGCGCGCCCACA
>CAZGKQ010000085.1:0-6767 GCA_964526125.1 uncultured Faecalibacterium sp. | reverse complement strand
GTCTTGTCAGAAACAATGATTTCCGCTTCGGCAGGATCATCGACAAGTTCGGTGGCCATCATTGAACCAACGATACATAATAGCAGAATCTGACTAGCTTCTATGCCCCTTTATTATACGAGACAAATTTTCCAAAAGCAAGTTTTTTTCAGAAAAGTAGTACAAAACGGTATAAAACGAGCAAAAAACGACATGTCTACGATTCTGTCCGCCAATAGACTCCGTTTTCACGGCACATCAGCCCTTCGCCAACCAGCGCGCGACGCAGGGTGCAAAAATCGTCGTGGAAGTCCGCCAGAATCAGGTTGACTTCCTTTTCGGTGTAGCGCTGGTTGGGGGCAAAGGCTTCTGCAAGGACTTCCAGCACGATGCGCTTCTTCTTCTGCTGAGCCGGGATGGCGGTCAGTTTGCCGTATTCAAAGAAAGCCTTGATGACCCGTTGACGGTATTCCTCGTCACGCTGCGCCTGCAAATCGGCCTCGTCGGAGGGCGTCAGCAAGATGTCCAGCATCGTGACGCTGAAAATCTCCCGGTTGAGGGAATAAATCATGTAGTACTGGCTCTTCTGGGCGGTGACGGCGTTGGCCTCCGCCAGTTTTTTCAGGTGGAAGGAGACGGTGGGGGCGCTCAGGTTCAGGCGCTCCGCCAGCCGTTCGACATCCATGTCCTCAATGGCCAGGGATTTGAGAATTTGCAGACGCGACTTGTCTGCCAGACATTTGAACAGCGCAATGGCTTCTGTTTCGGTCATGATTCCACCTCCCAGATGCGCGCAAAAGCCGCCTTCACGTCATTCAGTGCGCTGATTTTGATCCGCTCGACCTGGATAGCTGCCGCATCGTTGTGAGCGGTGGCTTTTTCCAGCGTGGCGAACCAGTTGGTCGGAATGCTGTCCAGACGCTGCTGGAAGGCGCGCACGACCCCCTCCGGGTTGTCGAGATTTGTGCGGACGGAAACGTCAAGGCAGGTGCGGAAAATGCCATAGACGTTGGCGCGAATCCGCTCGAAGGTCGCTTCGTCCTGACGCTGGTCGGCGGCGAGCGCCTGCTGCTTCTGCTGGCATTGGGTGATGGTGGTGTCAAACCAGTCGTTCATCTGCTGAATTTTCGATGTCATGGAAAAACTCCTCCTTAACAGTTGGTGTGGATGTTGACGAAAATGATTATATCACAGCAAGAACAGAATGTAAAGACTAATTTGATAAAGTTAAAATCAGATTTTGAAAAACAGACAGCAGGTGGCAGGTATTTGTAAATTTCCCTGCGATTCATGGACTTTCTTCCCTCAATATGTTATGATAGAAAGGAATCCATCAACAGGAAGGAAGATTTGCGCATGAAACGTCTGCTGGCACTGCTGTGCCTGATTCTTTTGACAGCCTCTGCCGCATTGGCGGAGGAAACGCCGGCATTACGCGGCTATCAGGCCGGGACTGGCTATGTGTATGTGACGCTGGGGGAATGCCCTCAGGAGGAGGACGGCGGCGTGAAGCCGATTATCTGGCGCGTGTTGAGCGTGCAGGAGGATACGGCGTACCTGCTCAGCGAGTATGTACTGGAGGCACGTCCGATTCACAGCGATTATCAGGAATATGCCAACAAGCCCACGAATAAGAAAAAGCCGGGCTTTGACGGAGATTTCGCGCAGACGGAGATGAGCCAGTACCTGAACGGAGATTTCGCTGCCAACTGCTTTACCGAAGCGGAAAAATCCATGCTCACGCCGGATGAAAAATATGGCCTGTTCTTCCTGGTGGAGGACAAGGATCTGAAAAACAGCGACTACGGCTTTAGCAGCAATGAAAGCCGGAAGGCGTGGGGAACGCCTTATGCGCTGGCAAACGGCCTGTTTAAGTACATGAATACGCGCGGAGGCCATTCCCCCTACTGGACGCGCACACAATCCACCTCCGATGCACGGCATGCCCGGTGCATCAAATCCAAGGGCGAGCTTGGGCGCATCAATGTCATTACGCTGGATGAAGGCATGCGCCCAGCGTGCTATCTCGACGTGACAAAAGCAACCATCACGGGCGGCACGGGGACGCTGGACGATCCCTATACCCTGACGACCACGGCGGAGGAAGAATGATGAGAAAAACATGCCTGCTGGCGCTGCTGCTGTGCCTGTTGTCCCTGACCGCACAGGCGGATCAGACCATTACGCTGACCTTTACCGGAGACGTGACGCTGGGCGGCGAGGATTATCTCCGCACCGCCGAGGATGGCTTCTTTGCCACCTATGAGCGCGAGGGCGCAAGCTATTTCCTGCAAAACTTTGCGGAGTTTTTTGCGGAGGACGACCTGACCGTGGTCAATCTGGAAGGCGTGCTGACCGACAACGATGCCCTGCGCCAGAAGGACAAGGGCAAGGGGGACGACGGCTACTGGTTCCGCGGAAAGACGGAGTATGCGCAGATTCTGTCCTCCGCCAGCGTGGAGGTGGTATCGCTGGCCAACAACCACGCCTTTGACTATGGCGCACAGGGGTTCAAGGACACGATTGCGGCGGTGGAGAAGGAAAATATCGAATGGTTCGGCACCTACAACTGCAACCGGGATCCGGAAACGGAAAAGTTCTTCTTCTACACCAAAAACGGCGTAACCATCTGCCTGATGAGTCTGCTGTGGGATGACTACAATCCGCAGGATACCAACGGCAACGGCGCTTATTTCCGCCAGCAGATTGCGGAAATCAAGGAATCCGGCAAGGCCGACGCGGTGATTGCCATTCTCCACGGCGGCCAGGAATATGGTCGCCATCGCACCAAGCCACAGCAGGTGTTCACCAAAATGGCGATGGCAGCCGGGGCGGATCTGGTCATCTGCCACCATGCGCATGTTGTGATGGGGATGGACGTGATTGGAAATCGAAGCGCGTTTTACTCGCTGGGCAACTTCTGTTTTGGCGGCAACCGCAAGGCGTATCAGGAGAATGCCAACCGCAAACCGGCCGTGCAGGATGCGGCTCCGGCGCTGGTGCTGCGCGTGGTGCTGACCTTCTCCGATGAAGGGGAATATAAAGGGCAGCAGATTACGCTCGTTCCCGTGCAAACCACCGGTATCGACCGTGGGGAAAAGGACACCGTGCAGGTGAACAACTTCCAGCCCAAGATGATTACCGGCCCTCTGGCGGCGCATGTGCTGCACCTGATGCAGATCGACATGAACTACGACGGCACGCAGAACGTCAAATACAGCTCGAAGGAAAGCATCAACAAGACATTCCGCGAGCTGGTAATCGCACGCGAGGAAGAGCTTGCAGCAATGGAATCTTCCGTCGGAATGGAGCTGTTCACCCTGCCGTATCTTCCGGCAGAATAAGCAAAACATGCCGGAATGTGCGCCGAGCATAGCAAAACCGGCAAAATATGCACAAATTTCGGCAAGAATCATGAGAAGACATCTTGACGAAATTTGATGAAAGCGCTATACTACCCATAGGGAAACATCCTAATGCCTGTGCATTAAATGAGGAGGTTTTTATGATGCAGAATATTCCTGTTGTGAAGCTGGGTCTGGTGGCGGTCTCCCGTGACTGCTTCCCGATCGCACTGAGTGAAAAGCGCCGTGCCGCGATTGCGGAAAAGTGCGGCCAGAAGAACCTCGACATCGTTGAAATCAAGACGACGGTCGAGAACGAGAAGGATATGCTCAAGGCCGTTGAAGAACTCAAGGCCAATGAGTGCAACGCGGCGGTCGTCTTCCTGGGCAACTTCGGCCCGGAAACGCCCGAGACCCTGATCGCGAAGAACTTCGATGGCCCCTGCATGTTTGTGGCAGCTGCCGAGGGCGACGGCGACATGATCAACGGTCGTGGCGACGCATACTGCGGTATGCTGAACTGCTCTTACAACCTGGGCATGCGCCACCTGAAGGGCTACATTCCGGAGTACCCCGTGGGTACGGCGGATGAGCTGGCGGACAAGATTGCGGAATTCATCCCGATTGCCCGTGCGATTATCGGCGTGAAGAACCTCAAGATCATCACCTTCGGCCCCCGTCCTCAGGACTTCTTTGCCTGCAACGCGCCCATCAAGGGTCTGTATGAGCTGGGGGTGGAGATCGAGGAGAACTCCGAGCTGGATCTGCTGGTCTCCTACAAGGAGCATGCCGGCGACGCGCGTATCCCCGCTGTCTGCGAAGACATGGCGAAGGAAATGGGCGAAGGCAAGTACTATCCCGAGCTGTGCGAGCGTATGGCGCAGTTTGAGCTGACGCTGCTGGACTGGGCTGAGAACCACAAGGGCGCGCGCAAGTATGTGGTGTTCGCCGACAAGTGCTGGCCGGCCTTCCCGTCTCAGTTCGGCTTTGAGCCCTGCTATGTCAACTCCCGTCTGGCTGCCCGTGGCATTCCGGTCGCCTGCGAAGTGGACATCTACGGCGCGCTGAGCGAATACATCGGTGCCTGCGTGACCGGCGACGCTGTGACCCTGCTGGACATCAACAACTCCGTTCCGCAGTACATCTATGATGAGGACATCAAGGGCAAGTTCGATTACACGCTGACCGACACCTTCATGGGCTTCCACTGCGGCAACACCCCCTCCTGCAAGATGTGCGAGGATCGCGCGGTGAAGTATCAGCTGATCCAGCATCGTCTGCTGGAGCCGGAAGGAAGCGATCCGGACTTCACCCGTGGCACGCTGGAAGGCGACATCGCTGCCAGCCCCATCACCTTCTACCGCTTGCAGTGCGACTCCGACGGTGTGGTTCGTTCCTACATCGCCGAGGGCGAAGTGCTGCCGGTGGCTACCCGTTCCTTCGGCGGCATCGGTGTGTTCGCCATCAAGGAAATGGGTCGCTTCTATCGCCATGTGCTGGTGCAGAAGCGCTATCCGCACCACGGTGCCGTGGCCTTTGATCACTGCGCGAAGCAGCTGTTCGAAGTCTTCAAGTACCTGGGCGTTCAGGATATTGCCTGGAATCAGCCCAAGACCCTCCCCTATCCCACGGAGAATCCCTGGGCATAAGCGTATATTTCACGGCGTGGCTTGCAGCAATGTGAGCCACGCTTTTTTCTTGACATTTCCACGCTTTGCTGATAAAATTAGAATGTGCATTATAAAACGAACATTCTGTGGAGATGAAAGGGGAAAACGCATGAAGGAGAGAACCGTCGTGACGAAGGCAGCGCTGGTGGAGGCGCTGAAGCAAATCGGGGTTCAGCCCGGCATGATGCTGGAAGTCCACAGCTCGTTGAGCAGCTTTGGGCATGTGGAAGGCGGCGCAGAAACAGTCATCGAAGCGCTGATGGAATGCGTGACGGCGCAGGGAAGCATCTTTATGCCAGCGCTGTGTTTTTCACCGGAAATGCCGCTGACGGCGGAGGATCGTCAGATGGGCATCCTCACCAAAATCAAAATTTTGCCGGAGGACGCGCCTCGAACCGCGATGGGCGTGATAGCCGATACCTTCCGCCAACGCCCGGACGTGGTGACGGGCAAGGGCGTGATTCGCACCGCCGGTTGGGGCAGCCATGCGGAGGAAGCGGCGAAAGGCGGTCTGGATTATGCCATCCATCATGGTGGCAAAGCGCTGCTGCTGGGTGTGGACATCTACAAGCTGACGGCCATGCATTACATGGAGGACATCCTTCCGCCGGAAATTGGCCGCGTATTTGCGCCGACAAAGGCGGCCAGCGAGAAATATCCCGAAGACCAATGGCTGATTGAGTGTGGTCAGCCGCCGGTGAAACCATGGTACACCATTCAGAACATGGCGTATCAGCAGGGAGTGATTCAGGAAGGGCAGATTGGGGAATGCCGAACCATGTTTTTTGACATCTGGTCGGTGGTGAGCCTATATCGCAAGGCGCTGGAAACGAATCCGAAAAAGCTGTATGGGATGGAATGAAGAAATCTGCTGCTGAAAAACTGGCGGCTAAAGAGGGGAAAGCATGAACGAAACAACGTTGAATCTGATTTCAGCACTGATGGCGCAGTGCAGGTTAGGCAAGCTGATTTGTCCACCGACACCGGTTTCCGGTGGGCTGATGCACAAAATGTATCGCGTCGAAACGACACGGGGCGTGTATGCGGTGAAGCACCTGAACCCGGAAATCATGAAGCGCGAGAAGGTGAGAGCTGATTACGAACGGGCGGAAGGCCTCGAAAAAATTCTGGAAAAGGCGAAGCTGCCGATTGTACCGGCGATTGTCGTGGGTGGACAGAAAATGCAGCAGCTGGATGGACAGTATTTCTACATCTTCCAGTGGCAGGAGGGAAAAATCACCGACTGGCAGAAAATCTCCCCCAAAGAATGCAAAATGGCTGGCAGCATTCTGGGGCAAATCCATGCGCTGGCGGAACAGATCAGACCGGGCAAAGCGCCGGAGCGCAGCGCCATCGACTGGCAGAGCTACGCGGAACGTGCAGCAGCGGAGGAGAACGAAATTGCACCGCTGCTGGCGGAAAATCTGCCGCTGCTCAGGGAGGCAGAAGAAAAGCTGAACAGCGCCCGTGCTGCTTTGCCGAACATCTGCTGCATTTCCAACGCGGATATGGATCCGAAAAACGTGATGTGGTATCGTGGAAAGCCGAAGGTGATTGATCTGGAATGCCTGGACTGGGGAAATCCCGTGTCCGATGCATTGCAGCTGGCACTCCAATGGGCAGGCAGCGTCACATACAGCCTTGATATGGACAAGTTGACGGCTTTTTTCGATGGCTACCTGGCGGCTTATGACAACGACTTCCGTGATTACAGCAGCGTATTTGGATTGGCGTACACCTGGGTGGAATGGCTGGAATATAACATTCAGCGCGC
>CAZGKQ010000084.1:4144-6769 GCA_964526125.1 uncultured Faecalibacterium sp. | reverse complement strand
GCTCTTCCTGAACGATCTGGCCTGGAAGCTGAAGTAACAAAACACAACATGGAGGCTGGCTGTTTTTGCGCAGTCAGCCTCTTTTGAGGAGGAAAATCCAATGAAGCTGATGTTCGTCCGCCATGCAGAGCCGGACTATCGCCACGATTCGCTGACCATCAAGGGACGGCGCGAAGCCGAGCTGCTGTCTCTGCGGCTGGCAAAGCTGGACGTGAAGGACTTCTACGTTTCTCCGCTGGGGCGCGCGCAGGAAACGGCACGCTACACGCTGGAACGCACGCATCGCACGGCGGAAACGCTTCCCTGGCTGGCGGAATTCCGTGGCCGCTCTAAAGACCCGGAATCCGGCAACTGGCGCATTCCGTGGGATTACAAGCCGCAAATCTGGCAGAATGATCCGCTGCTGCTGGATGCGGAGCGCTGGATTGAAAGTCCCCTCTTCGCCGAAGGCAACGTGGCAGAAATCTGGCAGGAAACGCAGCAGGGGCTGGATGCGCTGCTGGCAAAGCACGGCTATTTCCGGGATGGCAGGCGCTACCGCTGCGAAAACAACCAGCCGGATACGCTGGTGCTGTTCTGCCACTTCGGCATCATGGCCGCCTGCATGGGGTATCTGCTGGGTGCCTCGCCCATGCTGCTCTGGCACAGCTTCTGCACGCAGCCGTCCAGCGTGACCACCCTCATCACAGAGGAGCGCGTCAAGGGCGAGGTTGTCTTCCGCTGCATGCAGTCCGGCGATCTTTCCCACCTTTACGCGGCGGATGAACCGTATTCCACCGCTGCCCTCTTCCCGGAATGCTACACCGGGCGCGACAGCACCGATCCGCCGGAGTGGGAAGCGCTGGGCTATCGTTGAGGAGCCGCGCATGAAACTGATTTCGTGGAACATCAACGGTTTCCGCGCCCTGATGAACCGAACCTTCTTTGACGCGCTGACCCGGCTGGACGCGGACATTTACTGCTTTCAGGAGACAAAGCTTCAGCCCGGACAAGGGGAGCTGGATTTGCCAGGCTACACAGCCGTCTGGAATTACGCTGACCGTCCCGGCTATTCCGGCACGGCCATGCTGTCCATGCGCATGCCGAAAAGCGTGCGCTTTGGCCTTGGCGAAGACACGGAGGATGCCGAAGGGCGCGTCATTACCGCCAACTTTGGTGATTTCACCCTTGTGAACGCCTATGCACCGAACGCAGCGGCTGACCTGAGCCGCCTGGACGCGCGCGTGCGCTGGAACGAAGCGTTGCTGCACCATGTGCAGGCGCTGGAAGTTGAACAGCCCGTCATTCTCTGCGGTGACCTGAACGCCGCCTATAACGATGCCGATTTGTCCGGCCAGGAACAGGGCATGCACGCCCCCGGCTTCACCCGGGAAGAGCGCCGCGACCTGACGACGCTGCTCAAAAGCGGCTATCTGGATGCATACCGCTATTTCCACCCGGACGAAGCCCCCGGTGCTTTTGCCTATCGCAGGGGCATTCGCGCTGGCGGACTGGACTATTTTCTCGTGTCGGAGCGGTTAAAGGATCGTCTGGTGGATGCGGCTGTTCATCCCCGGGTTCGTGGGTCTGACCATTATCCGATTGAACTGCTGCTTCGCTGAATTTCTGCAATCGAAAATGGGCATGACGACTATTTTGCGCGTCATGTCCCTTCTTTTTACGGATAAAGTTCCCTCAACAGGGAAAAATAGCGGATTTTTTCCTCGTCGCGCGGCAGCTTCAGCGCCTGAAAAAGCCAGTCACGGTCAAACGGATAACGCGTGCCGGATGCACCGCCTTCGGTATTGAACCAGAAGCTCCACTGTCCCATCTCTATATCAACCCAACGGTCGGAAACGCCGCCAGCGCCCAGATCAATAAAGCCCACAATCCCCTTTTCATCGGCCAGCAGATTCGGCAAGCAGAAATCGCCATGGGAAAACGCCAGATTTTCCTCCGGACGATTGCGCTTCAGGTAATCCAGCAGCGCTTCCGGAGAAGAAAAGCCGTTGGAACCATACGTTTCTTCCGGCTGGTCGGCGGTATCGCGCGTCACACGACCAGCGCGAATATCCGCTTCCGCCTGGCGGAAGACATCATCCAGCGTCTGCCGACAGGGGCAGTCCGCCCAGTCGATGCTCCACAGCATTTCCAGCGCCTCCGCCATGCGCTGCGCAATCAGCTTCGGGTTGGACAGGAAAGACGCGTCGCACAGCATTTTCCCCGGCATACGCGTCATCAGCAGATAATGCAGACCATCCGCCTCCGCTTCCGCCAGCACCTGCGGCACAGGCAGACGGCCTTGCAGATAGCGCAGTATGTCCGTCTCCCGGCGTGCTGCCTGAAGACGCGACTCCACCTTCAGCACGCAATCATCAAAGCAGCGCACTTGCGCCCCGGAGCAGCCAATGGTCTCTTCCACGCCATTTTTACGGGGCAGCAACGCTTGAATTTTCTCCGGAATCATCCTTTTTCCCTCCTCACGTTTTTTCATCATAGCATGAAAAACAGAGGCTGTCAATCCGGCAAAAAAAGCGGAAAACGCTTGCGCAACGGCGGCAGGTGTGCTACAATGTGTTTGGTCATGTGACCACTGAGTATTTTGAAGGAGGCAGCTATCATGACTGATACCCCCAACACCCCTGA
>CAZGKQ010000084.1:0-4044 GCA_964526125.1 uncultured Faecalibacterium sp. | reverse complement strand
ATCTTCGAGGAATTCAAGCAGATGTTCGCCGATGAATACAACTTCGCCGACGGCGACGATGAAGACGACGACAGCATGTTCACAGACGCGGAATAACGCAGGAGGTTTTTTCTCGATGAGTGACATTCAGAATGAAATTCAGGACGAGAACATCATCACGCTGACCGACGACGAAGGCAATGATGTCGAATTTTTTCTGCTGGACGTGGTGGAGTACAAGGACGAGGACTACATGGTGATGATTCCGCTGGACGGCGATGACGAGGACGACGAAGAAGAAGACGAGGATGAAGTTGTGATTCTCAAGGTCATCCACGACGGGGATGAAGAAATTTACTCCGGTGTGGAAGACGAGGAGACCCTCAATGCCGTGTTTGAAATCTTCCAGGAGCAGAACGCCGAGGAAGACGAAGACTAATTCCCAACCCCAAACAGCCTTTCTGATCGGCATGACAGAAAGGCTGTTTTTTTGCATGCAAAAAGCCGGTGCAGTGGGCAAACACCTCCCCTGCACCGGCTGAATCATTCTTATTGCTTTTTCAGCTTCTCCTGCATGACTTCCAACGCTTTGGCCAGCGGCGCATCGCTCAGGTCACCCAGTTCGTACATGCCGTTATCGCCTTCCACCTCAATATCCGGCGTGATACCCAGCTTGTGTACGGCATTGCCATTGGGGGTGTAGTACTGCGCAACGGTAATCTGCATCCCGGCACCGTCGGAAAGCGGCACAACTGACTGCACAATGCCCTTGCCATAGCTCTGCGTGCCGACGATGGTCGCATTGGCGCGATCCTTCAGCGCACCGGTCAGAATCTCCGAAGAGGAGGCGCTGTTTTCATTGATCAGAATCACCAGCGGAATATCAATTTTCCCGGCCTTCGTGCGGTAATAGTAGCGCTCACCGTTCTTGTATTCCAGATAGCACAGCGTCCCCTTGTCCAGGAAAATATCCGCAATATCCTGCGCATCGTTCACCCAACCGCCAGGATTGTCTCGCAGGTCGATAATCAGCCCCTTCGCGCCGCTGGCGGTCAGCTGGTTCACAGCCTGCTCAAACTTTTCGGCGCAGTCCCCGGCGAATTCGTAGAGGTAGATATAGCCAATCTCCTCCGTCAGCATCATGGAATCAATGCGATTGACGTTGATGTTGGCGCGCGTGAGGGTGAACTCGACCTCCTCCGTGCCGCGCAGGAAGGTGATATGAACATCCGTGCCCGGCGTGCCGCGCATGATGTCCACCGCCTCGTTGATCGTGCTGGAATTAACGTACAGATCCTCTACCTTGTAGAGAATGTCGCCCTTGAGGACGCCGGCCTCATGCGCCGGACCGTTATCGAATACGCGGCTGATGGTACAGATGCCCGTCAGGTAGGAAGTCGAGATCTGAATGCCGACACCGGCGTATTCGCCCTCGTCGTCCTCCCAAAGTTCTGCATATTCCTCCGGCGTGTAGTAGAAGGTGTACGGGTCGCCCAGACCGGACAGCAGACCATCCGCCGCACCGTCCAGCAGATCCTGCGTATCGTAATCCTCAAAGAAGCCTTCTTCCACAATCTCCATCAGTTCCAGCAGACGGTCAAACTGCTGGTATTTTTCATATTCCTCCCGGGAAATGGTGACGGTGTCGCCATCGGAAGAGACGGTGGCGCTGCTACCGGAAGCATTCAGGTTCTGCATCATCAGCGACACGTCCTGCAAGCTGCATCCGCTAAGCAGACACACCGACAGCAGCAGGGAGAGAACGAGTATCACACGCTTTTTCATGGCTTTTTCTACCTCCTTGGCGTTTTATTTCCGTGGCGTTTTGTCGCCGCTGACCTTTTTCAGCTCCATCAGGATTTTGAACGTAATCGCATCCTCAAAGGAGCGCAAATCCAGCCCCGTCTGGCGCTGCACCTTGTCCAGACGGTACACCAGCGTGTTGCGGTGGATATAGAGCTGACGCGCCGTGTCGGAAAGATTCAGATCCTTCTTAAAGAACATCTCGATGGTATAAAGCATTTCATCATTGAACAGGCGCTGATTTTTGCGATTAAACAGTAGCCCGTGGTAATAGGCGCTGATGTCCTGCGGCAGCTCCATCAGGAATCGTTCCAGAATCAGGCGGCTATAGATATAGACGCTCTCCTCCGGCTTGAAAATGCGACCCACCTCGATGGCGCGCCGCGCTTCGTTGTAGCTTTCTCGCAGCTCGTCAATGGTGTGGCGTGGTTTGCCGATGCCAACGGTCATCTGGTGCGCCGTTTCGCCCATCAGTGTCTCCTGAAGCGCCTGTGCAAACTGATTCAGCTCGTCAATCGTCTCCACGTCGGTCATTTCCTTTATCAGCACCACCGTGTGACGATCCATGTTCAGCAGCACGTCTTTATCCTGCACGGGCGTAATATCGCGCAGCAGGTCATAGGCGCATTCGTTTTCCGTCTGCACAATATGGAAGACCATAACCGTGCGCTCCATCTCCTGCGGCAGCTGATGCTCGTGGCTGAGTGCTTCCAGTTCACTGCCCATCAGATCGCCACGCAGCGCCCGACAGTAGACATCGCAGCTGTTTTCCGTTCTGTTTTCGCCATTGGAACAATCCAGCGCCGACAGCAGTGACGCAGCCAGCTGAATCACATCCCGTGCGCCCGGAAGCTGCTCCGGACAGGACAGCACCATGCGCGTGTGCGGCACATACAGATAATAATTGCCCCAGGCCGTGCGAATGTTGCCATCATTCTGGCACAGCGTCATCAGCGACATGCCGTCCGGCAGAATATCCGCATCCACATCCAGCATCGTCACCGGCATGCTCAATCGCCCCAGCACACTTTCCATCTGCTCCTGCAATCTTCTGTTCATCAATGGAATTTCGCTCCTTTCGCGTCCGCCTTTCGGGAAAAGGCAGCACGTTCTCTTTCAGAGGGGTTTCAGAAATCTCCGAACCGTTTTACCGTTTTTCAGAGCTTCCCAAATATATTCCCTTTCAGTATACCACATTTTTGCCCCGGAGAAAAGCCATTTTCGCCGAAAATCGAAAACTTTTTGTGAATATGTCACAAGAACAAGCATTCGCTTCCGCTGGATTAAAAAAGAACCACCCTATCCCGAAGGAAAGGATGGTTCTGTGAGGAGCAAATTACTTCTTCAGAGCGACGGGAGCGGGAACAGCATCGGAGACCAGGATGGTGCGAGCGGTTTCCTTGTCGAAGAAGTGCAGGTGGTTGACGTCGAAGGCGACCTTGATGTCAGCGCCAGCGGTGGAAGTCGTGCGCGGATTCACGCGAGCGATGATGTTGCCTTCCTTGCCGGTGGTGGTCAGGTACAGATAGGTTTCGGAACCCATCTTCTCAGTCACTTCCACCTTCACGGCGATGGTCGCGTCGGTAGCCGTGGCCAGGAACATTTCGTCGTCGTGGATGTTTTCCGGACGGATGCCCATGACGACCTCACGGCCAACATAGGACTCGTCCACAAACTTGGAAACCTTGCCCTGCGGCACAACGATCTTGTTGTCGCCGAAGTAGGCCACGACTTCGTTGTTTTCGCGCTTGAGGCGAACGTCGAAGAAGTTCATCTGAGGAGAACCGATGAAGCCGGCGACGAATTCGTTGGCCGGGAAATCGTACAGGTTCTGGGGGGTATCCACCTGCTGCACAACGCCGTCCTTCATAACCACGATACGGGAAGCCATCGTCATAGCTTCGGTCTGGTCATGGGTAACGTAGATGAAGGTGGTCTGCAGGCGCTGATGCAGCTTGGTGATTTCGGTACGCATCTGCACGCGCAGCTTGGCGTCCAGGTTGGACAGCGGCTCGTCGAACAGGAAGACCTTCGGCTCACGGACGATAGCACGACCCAGAGCAACACGCTGACGCTGGCCGCCGGACAGAGCCTTCGGCTTACGGTTCAGCAGGTGGTCAATGCCCAGGATACGAGCGGCTTCTTCCACGCGGCGCTTGATTTCGTCCTTGGGGGTCTTGCGCAGCTTCAGGCCGAACGCCATGTTATCGTACACGGTCATGTGCGGATACAGAGAGTAGTTCTGGAACACCATGGCGATGT